>CABREZ010000009.1 GCA_902470035.1 uncultured Streptococcus sp.
AAAAGCTGATGAAATCAGCGTAGTAGAGCCCACTCAACCACTGCGTCTTGCTCGACAATGTAAAAACAATTGAGAGGCTGGGACTTTTGTCCCAGCCTCTTTTTTAATCCTTAATAATCCAATGCATCGGAATGCCCTTTTCCGTTTCCGACAAAGTAGCCCGTTTTAGCATTGATACTAAACAAATATGTTCCATCTGGCTTGAAGAGGTTATAATAACCATTGCCGTTGATAATATTCACGCGTTCCAAGATGTATTGATCCCCTACGATATGGCCACGTTCCCGAGCGATTTTCAGAATCTTCTCCAAGATACCAGGGTTAAAGGTCCATGCAGGATTGTTTACATCGTCAAGCGTTGCTTGGTTGTATGGCACCCGGCTCAAGTTTCGTTGAAGTGGTACACCAGTACTTTGAAGACCGAAGCCAGAATAGCCTGGGTTCACTCCGCCTGTCGTGTTGCCTCCAGTAGCTGGGGCTGGTGTAGGAGCTGGACTGGTTACCGTTCCTGATGAAGCTTCGTTTCCACCTGCAGCACTGCCACCACCATCTGTCACGGGTGCTGGAGTCGCAACTTGCTGCGAGCGACCTTGAGAAGCTGCATCCTTCAACAATTGGTTCAATTGTGTATTAGATGTCGACACATCTGAAAAGACTGCATCACTCTTTACCTGCGCCTTGGCATCGATGACCCCATCCTTAATAACCGGGCTAGTAAACTGAGAGTTTACTGTTTGAATAGCAGAAACCTGCTTCACCAATTCATCGTATTTACTCTTTGCTGCATCGTATTCTTTGGTGTCTTTCAATTTTTCTAAACTTACTTTCAGTTTTTCCAAATTACCAAAAGAATCATTTTTCAATTTCGTCTGCGTGTCATCTGTAAAAAAGGCTGCATACTGATCATTAAAGTCCTTCAGCAAAGCCTCTGTATTCGCGCTCTTTGAGGAAGAAGAACTAGAGGACTTCTTGCTAGATGAGCTAGTAGAAGAGACGACTGTCGTTTCTCCTTTAGACTGGTTACGGATCCATTGATAAGACAACCAACTAGCCGTAGCAACTGCTGTCAGAGCTAAAACTGAAAACAAAATTGGTTTGACCCGGCTTTTTTTAGGTTCTTCAGGAATCTCAATTTCTTCATCCACATATGGTTCTGTTGGCTCTGGGCCAAACTTAATTTTTGCAGGAAGTTCCCCAGGAATTGGATCTGGAATACGAGTAGACGTACCTTCTTTTTGAGCTGCTTCAGACGGTGCTGCTTCTTTTACAGGTTCTTCGTTTGGAATTGGCTCCGTTGCTTCCACAGTGGCTGCTTCCTCTGCATCTGCCAGCATTTCCTTCTTCATGACGATTGTATCAAACTTGTGAGCTTCGATTTCGTCACGGTGCTGTTTGATGTATTTATCGAGGACATTGTCTGTTTCCTTGACACCTGCTTCGATTTCTTCAGCTTTGCGATTTGCTTGACCAATCGTCATCTCTTTTGCGTCCTTAAAATCAAGAACGGACTCTGCCTCTTGGCCTAACTGCTGTTTATCTTCTTTTGTCATATGTTTCCTTTCTCACTAGTCGCTTGTCGACGTACCCGTTCCCCAAAGAACTGATACAAGTCAACCTTTAAGGTTCCGTTATATAATTTTCGTTTTTTATCCGCTTGTCGCCCAAATTTCTTTTCAAAATTTTCATCGCTGGTCAGGATAAATTTGCTCCAAGTCTTCAATGGCTCAAAGACCTCTCCCATTTCAGCGTACAATTTTGTAACCCCTGCATCATCGGATAAGCGTTCACCATACGGTGGATTGGAGATAATGACCCCATTGATCTTATCCGAGCGCAAATCTTGCACCCGCATTTGCTTAAAGGTGATATCGCTCGCAACTCCAGCTTTTTGAGCATTTTCTTTGGCAATCTCAACCATCCGCGCATCGATATCGGTTCCCATGATGTCTAGGACAAGGTCCCGATTGATTTTTTTACTAGCCTCTGTGCGAACTTCTTGAATCAGACGATCGTCAACCCAATTCCAATCTTCAAATGAGAAGGTCCGTCTCAAGCCCGGTGCTATCTGACGAGCCATCATCGCAGCCTCGATACAGAAGGTCCCTGATCCACAGGTCGGATCAACCAGGGGCTTATCTGGATACCAATTGGAAAGTTGAAGAATGGCTGCCGCCATATTTTCCTTGATAGGTGCCCCACCCTTTTCAGTCCGATAACCGCGCTTGAACAGGCTACTACCAGTGGTGTCGATTAAAATGGTCGCTTGGTCCTTCAAGATAGAAACTTCAATTTTAAATTCTGCTCCATTTTCGATCAATGGAACGCCTTCCGGACGAGCATAGTGTTGTTGCAACTTTTTAACAACTGCCTTTTTCGAAATCGCTTGTACACTCGGTTCGTTATGCAGTTTGGATTTAACACATTTTGCTTTGGAAATGGGAAAACGTGCTCCTAAAGGGAGATATTGGTCCCAATCCAAGGCAAAAACTCCTTGAAAGAGTTCTTCAAAGGTACGGGCAGGAAAGGATCCTACGACGATCTTGATTCGGTCTGCAGCCCGCAACCAAAGATTTGTTTCGATGATTGCACGAACATCGCCTTTGAAACGGACTCGTCCATTTTCCACTTGGCAATCGTAGCCGAGCTCTCGTAATTCACGCCCAACCACTGCTTCTAATCCAGCAGCAGCTGTCGCAATTAATTCAAATTGTTTTTTCATTTGTTCCTCATTGTTTAAAAAAGGAGGTTGAGATTTCTCTCCCCCTCACCACCTATATGCAATTTTCTATAAGCCATGTTTTGTTCCAGAAATGACTAGGTACCATTTCCTTCGATAATCATCTGTCTACTGTTTCCAGTCAGAATGCTATGTTCGTTTCCATGCATCCCATGCCCCGACCAAAGTTTGGGTTGCTAGCTTGAGGGGTTTACCGCGTTCCACTTTTTAGGTTTCCCTAAAAACTACGTCACTGTGGCACTTTCAGAGCTAGTAGAACTTATCCTAAGACTTAGCCCGTTCGCTCGCCGTAACTTGAAGATCAAGTCCCTAGGCTTATGGATTCACCTAGCACAAACACTACAGGCATCACAGCCTGTGCTAGCATGGACTTTCCTCATGAGAGAAAGCTCTCACGCGATTATCCAAAAATTGCACGATTCATCTTTTATGTCTTAAAAATCACGATCTACGACTTGTTTCCCGAAGACTTCTTTTTCAAGACGATTTAAGCGTTTCAAAATATCGAAGTTTGTCGTAGTAGTGACCTGAGGAAACTCATGCTTTGGAGCAGACTCAGGAACTGATGGACTCGGAGTTGCTTGACTCGTTTTCTTCGCTAATTCTTCACGGAGCCGAGCATTTTCTTCTTTCAATTCCTTCACTAAGGCAGCATAGGTTTCATAGTCTTTGATGACATCATCCAAAAACTCATTTACCTCAACTTTACTAAATCCACGAACTTCTTTTTTGAAATCTTGATCAAAAATATCTTTCGCAGTAAAAATAATACTTGCCATCATTCTCTCCGTTCTAGTTAATCATAATCATTATATAAAAAATGAGGAGCAAAAATCAAGGTAAATCACTTATTTTTCGTAAATTTTTTCCGCTACTTCATTTAAGTCATCAAAGTTTAATCTTTTGACATGATACTGATCCATTTCTAGCATCATTTTGTAAAGATATTTGAGATTTGTTTCGTGTTCTGGATCGTAAAATAAATAGGCGCCATCTGTATTTTCTAACAAAAATGTATTGTATTCTTTAAATTGGCCTGGCTGGCTATAAGAGGGATAGGCATACTTGACAAAATCAACCTGCTTAAAGCGACTAAGGAGTTCTTGATTGGCCTCATTCCAGTTCTCTCCTTGGTTTTCAAACATAAAAATCGTGGCCAACTGTATCTCGTATTCTTTTTTTAATTCCTGGGCAACCTCCAAGGCCCAGGCTTCAAAACCTAGATTCCCCGTAAAAATCAGCCACTTGACGCCCTCTTCCAAAAAACGGACTAAATCCCTGCGAATCGCCTCTTTAATAATGGGAAGTCTAGGGTCCTTAGCTGTCAGAATTCCCAATTCAAATGCCTTGTATCCTGTAATCAGTAAACTATTCATTATTTCCCCTCCCTTCTTCATTTTGTGATATAATAGAGTGATGTAATTGTACCAATAAGGAGAATTATGGTCAACTATCCTCACAAACTTAGCAAGAAATCTTCTTCGCCCATCCAGAGGAAGCAAAGTGTAAACTTTGCCAATCGGGGGATGACATTTGAAAAAATGATTAATGAGAGCAATCAGTACTACCTTTCTAGAGGGCTAGCGGTGATTCATAAAAAGCCGACACCCATCCAGATTGTAAAGGTAGACTATCCTCATCGCAGTCGGGCAAAGATTGTGGAAGCTTATTTTCGCCAGGCGTCTACCACAGACTATTCTGGTGTTTATAAAGGACACTACATTGATTTTGAAGCAAAAGAGACCCAGCAGAAACAATCCATGCCGATGAAGAACTTTCATCAGCACCAGATTGATCACATGACTGCGGTCGTCCAACAGGGAGGAATTTGTTTTGTGCTCTTGCATTTTGCAAAGCTCAATGAGACTTATCTACTGCCCGCTCCTTCCTTAATCGACTTTTACAACATCGATCACGGCAGTAAATCTATGCCATTGACCTATATACAGGAAAATGGTTATCGTATCGAGACAGATTGCCTTCCAAGCGTTCCTTATCTCGATATTATCGAACAGAATCTACTAGGCGGTAATTAAATGAACAAACAAACAGTTATCCAGTGGTTAAAATATGCAGCGATTGCGGCTATTTCCTTATTTTTCCTTTTACTTATCCTAGGTGGGTTGGTATTTGGATACTATGCCTCAAAAGCACCGACTCTTTCTGAGAAAGACCTCATTGCAACGACTTCCAGTAAAATCTATGACAATCAAAACAATCTGATTGCCGACTTGGGTGCTGAGAAACGAATCAACGTAAAAACAAATGAAATCCCAACCGACTTGGTCAATGCGATTGTGGCGATTGAAGACCACCGCTTTTTCAACCACAGAGGGGTCGACTTTATTCGTATTGGAGGAGCCTTCTTCAGTAACCTCCGCGGAGGTCGCCAAGGGGGGTCCACTCTTACACAGCAATTGATCAAGCTCACTTACTTCTCTACTTCATCGTCCGACCAAACCCTATCTCGGAAAATCCAAGAAGCTTGGCTTGCGACACAATTAGAACAAAAAGCCACTAAACAAGAGATTTTGACCTACTACATCAACAAAGTCTACATGTCTAACGGAAACTACGGAATGCAAACAGCTGCTCGTAGCTACTATGCAAAAGACTTGAAGGACCTTTCTCTTCCACAAGTGGCCCTATTGGCCGGAATGCCTCAAGCCCCCAACCAATACGACCCTTATACCAATCCGGAAGCTGCACTCCAACGCCGTAATCTTGTTCTCAAAGAAATGTTGGACATGAAGTCCATTACAAACGAACAGTACGAAAGTGCTGTCAATACACCTGTTACAGATGGCTTACAAAGTCTAACCGGCTCAAGCAACTATCCTGCTTATATGGATAACTACCTCAAAGAAGTCATCCAACAAGTCGAAGAAGAGACAGGCTACAATGTCTTGACAACTGGTATGGATGTCTACACCAACGTCGATACTGCAGCTCAAAAACGTCTGTGGGATATTTACAACTCTGACGAATATGTCAATTATCCAGATAATGAATTGCAAGTTGCTTCTACTATCATCGACGTGACAAACGGAAAAGTCATTGCTCAGTTGGGATCCCGTCATCAATCATCTAATGTATCCTTCGGTACCAACCAAGCTGTCGAAACGAACCGAGATTGGGGTTCTACAATGAAACCTATCTCAGATTATGCTCCCGCGATTGAACATGAAGAATATAGCTCCACTGGAATAACCATTCCTGATACACCGTACAACTTCCCTGGTACAAATACGCAAATTTATAACTGGGATAGACAATACTATGGTAATATCAGCATGGTCTATGCTCTCCAACAATCCCGTAACGTTACTGCGGTCCGGGCCCTTGAAAAAGTTGGTTTGAAGAAGGCTCAGAAATTCTTGAGCAGCATCGGAATCGATTATCCAGAAATGGTATATGCAAATGCCATCTCAAGTAATACCAGCGACTCTAGCAACAAATACGGGGCTAGCAGTGAGAAAATGGCCGCTGCTTATGCAACCTTCGCAAATGGCGGTACCTATTACAAGCCACAATATGTGAATCGGGTTGTCTTTAGCGATGGTACAACGAAGAACTTTGAAACCTCTGGAACACGAGTGATGAAAGAAGCCACAGCTTACATGATGACAGATATGTTGAAATCAGTTATCACAGCTGGTTTAGGATACAATGCAAATATCTCTGGTCTTTATCACGCTGGTAAAACAGGTACCTCTAACTATGCCGACAACGAATTAAAAAAACTGACCAAAGACTACAATTACTCAAGTATTGTGACACCTGATGAATCGTTTGTGGGTTACACCACGCAATATTCTATGGCTGTATGGACAGGATATACCAATCGCTTGACTCCCGTACTGGATGATGGAATCAAAGTCGCGACGGATGTCTACAAACAAATGATGCTGTATTTGTATGAGCAATACGGATCAGGTAGCGTAGACTGGACCCAACCAAGTGGCGTATACCGTAGCGGTTCCTACCTCTATCTCAATAATGGTAAGAACAACTACAATTACTACAATTACTATTATGAGCCAAGTGTCGAGCCAAGCACTGACGCAACAGAAGATAGTTCAAGTTCTAGTTCATCTAACTCAGAAGAGAATTCTGAACACACTGAACCTTCTGCCAAAGAAAATGAACAAAATCGCTAGTCAGATAATTTAAGTCCAAACAAAAGCACGATTGTTAATCAACAGTCGTGCTTTTCAATTCAACTTACTTAAAAGCCAAGGCACCCATCGGATCCCATGGAGCCAAGACGATTGGCTCTGACTCATAAGCAGCCAATTCTTCTGCCGTCAACAGTTCCTTGCGGACAACGATTTGGTAGGTGTATTCGTCCATCCAGGCGTCAGAAGCTACAAAGTAGCCATCTGTTCCAACTTTGTCTCCCCAAGAATTTTCAACCTTCCATTTGAGAGGGAGTCCAGCTTCATCCAGATCCACACCAGCCAAGACCATAGCATGGGTCATGAGACTTTCCGCATAATCCAAACGCCCTGCCTTATCTTGAGTCAGCTGGATATCCATTCCCGCTTCAAAGTCATAGACATCTGTTGCCAGGATTCCAGCTTTGCGGTTGCTGACTTGGCCGACATCCGATCCAAACCAAACAGTTTCCCCAGCTTTCATTTGGGCAATGGCCAATTCTTTCAAGCGCTCCATCGGAGCGTTGAGGTATCGGACTTCACGGCTACCGACCACATTCCCCAGCATCTCTACTGTGTAAGACTGACCATAAGGCTTGTCTGCCGTAGGCGCATTGATAACA
The DNA here is from genome assembly GCA_902470035.1 of uncultured Streptococcus sp. Lineage (GTDB taxonomy): Bacteria > Bacillota > Bacilli > Lactobacillales > Streptococcaceae > Streptococcus. Next base: position 7,518 of record CABREZ010000009.1, read on the forward strand.
GAAACGTAGTCCTCCAACTGAAGATCTACATATTTTTTGTAAAAGCTTTGAGGTGTCAAGCCAGACTCTGTGTGGAAATTATTGTCCTTATCGCGATAAGAGAAACTAAATGTACGAGGGGGCAAGCCAAGTGACATGGCCAAAAAATTAAAGATTTCTTGGAGGAGTTCTTCTTTCTTGCTTTGAACCGTAGCTTGATCTGCTCCACTCGCAAGTAATTCGCGAAGGATCTGAGCATCTTGGCGCAATAATTTATTTAAGTAGGTATTGAGCTCTCGACTATTGCTAGATGAGATGGATTCTGGATAGACAGACTTGGGTACGACCCCATATTTTTCAAAGAGGGAAACGACCATATCCCATTGACCACCATCTTGTTGAGGGGTTTGAAGGAGGAAGGCCACCTTGCGGCTGGTCAAATCCTGATCCGCTGTCGCAATGATTTGTTCCAAGAACCAGTTGGATTTTTCGTACTTGTCCCAAAAGAAAGTATGAGCTTGAGACAACTCAAGATCCTCTAATTGGAAGCTGGCAATCATTTTATGACGGAAGGTATTCAGAGCCGCAAACATCCAGCAACGACCAGAAGCTTTCTGATCCGTCACCTTGTCCTTGGTTAAATCAAGAGAAAAGACGGGTGTGTTTTCTACTGCACTTTTGCGTGTCTCTAAAGCTGCATGAATCCCATTGTGGGTGATGGCATTTTCGAGAGCCGCAAATTTCACATTTGCTTGGTAATTCGCATAGAGTTGATCTGTAAATTCTTGTGTTAATTCTGACATAAAATTCTCCTTTGTAAAGCTACTTACCATTATAGACCATTGGCTAAAATCTTCAAGTAAAAATTGTTTTAAAGGTCAGAAGAATGGATCGTGTAGATGATTTGATCTCCGACATAGCCTTTTCTGGCAACAGCATCTGGGATAGTTTCAAGATATTGCATTCCAGCTTTTGTCATTACCCGTCCCGAAGCAGGATTCAAACTGACATACTTGGCCTGAACTTCCTTGACTCCCACCTCTACCAACAAAAAGTGTAAAACAGCCTGGAGGGCTTCTGTCATCAGACCTTGACCCCAGAAATTCTTCCCTAGAATATAGCCGACTTCACACAGTTCTTTTTGTGGATCCTGAGAAACGACACTGATATCACCTATCACTTGTGCGGGATCATCTTTCTTGCAAATTGCCCATTTGTAGGTGTTTTCCTCTTGGTAATGAAGGAGCCATCTCTCAATTGAAGCTAGAGTCACTTGAGGATTTGGATGGGGATCCCAAGTCACATATTTAAGATTATCTGTATCAGACGCCCAATTTTCAAACATTGCCTTTGCATCCTCTACAACAAAGCATCTTAATAATAAACGCTTGGTCTCCAATTCAATAGTACCAAATTTTCTCATCCTCTTTCCTCCTATCCTATTTTAAAAAAGTCGGCTCAACCGACTTTTCTTTCCTATCAACGCCAGAAGGTATCAAATACCGTAATCGGTAGATGACGTTTGTGTTGGCCTTTGTGCCACCAATTTTCAATGGTTGCTTGAGCTTCTGGGCTAACTGATTTCCCTTCCAGGTAGTCATCAATTTCTGCATAGGTCACCCCAAGAGCTACTTCGTCAGCGATACCCGGCTTCTCCTCTTCCAAATCTGCAATCGGTACCTTCTCATACAAGGCTGGATCAGCTCCTAGCGCCTGAAGCAACTGCTTACCTTGGCGCTTGTTGAGGCGGTAGAGAGGCAGAATATCGGCTCCACCATCTCCAAACTTGGTAAAGAATCCAGTGATATTTTCAGCCGCATGGTCCGTCCCAATGACGGCTCCGCTATAGGCACCTGCCAAGGCATACTGAGCAATCATCCGACTCCGTGCCTTGATATTTCCCTTATTAAAGTCTGAGACATCCGTTCCTGTCGCTTCGACAGCACGCTCCATGGAATCGACCGATTCCTTGATGTTCACGACTAGGCTGACATCTGGCTGGATGAAGGCCAAGGCCTTTTGGGCATCTGCTTCATCCGCTTGGACACCGTAGGGCAAGCGGACAGCAACAAACTGATAACTGGCATCTCCTGTCTCTGCTCGCATTTCCTCCATGGTCAATTGAGCCAGACGACCCGCTAGGGTCGAGTCCTGTCCTCCCGAAATTCCTAAGACAAAGGTCTTTAGAAAAGGATGTTTTTGCAAGTAGTCCTTCAAAAAATCAATCGACCGGCGAATCTCTTCTTGAGGATCAATGACTGGTTTGACCCCTAATTGGGCAATAATGTCTTCTTGTAGGCTCATTCTTCTTCACCTCCCAAGGCTTTCTGACGCATCTGATCAATGAGGTCCATCTTATCTTGCCAAACATCCTTGGCCAAGTCCACTGGATAATGTTGTGGATTGAGGACACGTTTGTACTCATCCCAGAGCTTGTCAAATTCCTTCCGAGCATAGGCTTGGATATCCATCAAGGTTGGCAATTCGTAGACCTGTTTTCCATCCTTGAAAATATCGACCAAGAGCGGGATGGCATCAAAATCACGAACCGTCTTCTTGATATAGGTGTAGGTCGGATGGAACATTTTGATTTCTGTCAGTTCATTGACATCTACTCCATCATAAGTAATGTAATCCCCTTCAGATTTGCCTTTTTCCCGACTGGTAATACGCCAAACTTGCTTCTTCCCTGGGGTTGAAACTTTTTCAGCATTGTTAGACAGCTTGATGGTGTTTCGCATTTGACCATTTTCGTCTTCGATAGCAACAATCTTATAGACTGCTCCGAGAGCTGGTTGGTCATAGGCTGTGATCAACTTAGTTCCGACACCCCAGACATCAATCTTAGCCTTTTGCATCTTCAAGTTGAGGATGGTGTTCTCATCCAAATCATTTGAAGCATAGATCTTCGCTTCTGTAAAACCAGCTTCATCCAACTGTTGGCGAACCTTTTTCGAGATGTAGGCAATATCTCCAGAGTCAATCCGCACTCCTAGGAAGTTGATACGATCGCCCATCTCACGCGCCACCTGAATCGCAGCCGGAACTCCAATACGCAACGTATCATAGGTATCCACTAGGAAGACACAGTTGCGATGGGTCTCAGCATAGGCCTTGAAGGCTTTATAATCATCGCCATAGACCTGCACCAAGGCATGGGCATGGGTCCCAAGGACAGGGATGTCAAAGAGTTTTCCTGCACGTACGTTACTGGTCCCGCTAGCGCCTCCAATAACGGCTGCACGGGTTCCCCAAATAGCCGCATCCATTTCTTGTGCTCTACGAGTTCCGAACTCCATCAAAGGTTCGTCTTCGATCACAGCCTTGATTCGAGCGGCTTTTGTGGCAATCAAGGTTTGGAAATTGACAATATTGAGGAGGGCCGTTTCAACCAACTGACACTGGGCAAGCGGTCCTTCTACTTGGACAATCGGCTCATTGGCAAAGACCAGGTCCCCTTCTTTGGCAGAACGAACGGTCAATTCCATTTTGAAATTTTTCAAGTAATCCAGGAAGGCTCCTTCGTAGCCCAAGGATTCTAAGTAGGCAATATCCGACTCTGAAAAACGTAGATTCTTCAAATAGTTGACAATGCGCTCAAGACCTGCAAAGACGGCATAGCCATTTTTAAAAGGTTGCTGGCGGAAATAGGCTTCGAAGACCGCCTTTTTATTGTGGATGCCTTGCTCAAAGTAAACCTGCATCATATTGATTTGATACAAATCAGTATGGAGAGTTAAACTATCATCTGGGTACATGTTTGATCCCTCTTCTTTTTTCTTACGTCATGGCACCAGTCACGCTCTGTCAACTGGCACAGTCCAAAATAATTTTAAACACATTATAGCACATTTTAAGCAGGACCACATGAGTTTAATCCGGGCTAAGCCTCATTTTTATCGTAAAAAAGAAGGGATCTTCGCCTCTTTCCATCAGACGAACATCCCTTTCTTCTTTCTTATTCTTCGTGTTCAGTAATATATTTATAAGCTTCTTGACCGGCGACAGCGCCATCCCCAACAGCTGTAGTGACCTGACGAAGATCTTTTTGGCGGACATCTCCAACCGCAAAGACACCCGGCACGGAGGTCTTCATATGATCATCCGTCATCACCCAACCTTGATCGTCTAGAATACCGAGGTCTTGGGCAAAGTCACTGACAGGATCCAAGCCCACATAGATAAAGACACCACCAGCTGCTTGCTCGCGAACCTCACCAGTTTGAACATCTTTTAAGACCAGACTGGTCACACGGTTGTCCCCTTTGATCTCTTCGACCACTGTATTCCAAGCAAAGTGAATCTTTTCATTGGCAAAAGCTCGGTCTTGAAGAACTTTTTGGGCACGTAGGGCATCGCGTCGGTGAACGATGGTAACAGACTTAGCAAACTGAGTCAGGAAAATTGCCTCTTCAACCGCTGAATCTCCTCCACCAACGACCATAAGGTCTTCATCTCGGAAGAAGGCGCCATCACAGACAGCACAATAAGAAACCCCACGACTATTTAATTCTTCTTCACCTGGAACTCCCAACAAGCGATGGTTAGAACCAGTCGCAATAATAACGGTCTTGGCTTGCAAGAGGCCATCATCTGTGGTAATTTCCTTGTAGCTTCCTTGATCCACAATGTTTTCAGCTCTGCCGAACAAGTGTTCCACACCTAGGGCTTCTAGAGGTTCAAACATCTTTTCAGCCAATTCAGGTCCACTGATATTGGCATAGCCTGGGTAATTCTCGATATCGGATGTATTGTTCATCTGTCCGCCAGGAATTCCTGCTTCTAACAAGGCAACCTTTAGATTGCTGCGGGCTGCATACAAGGCTGCAGTCATTCCCGCAGGTCCTGCGCCGATAATCAGTGTATCATACATAAGCTTCTCCTTTTGTTGTAACTATCTTGATTCTAACTCCAATTGAACCATTTTGCAATTATCTTGCTCGAAGAATAAACAGAACTCCGATAACTGCAAAGGTAAGAACTGGAATTGTCATAATATCAATTAATAAAATATCATAGAGGTGTAACTGGCGTTCCTTAGCTGTTTTATCCGTCTTACGAGCTGCTCGCAAGCCTATCCAAATAGCTGAAGCAACCAACACCCCAATTGAAGTGATGATTAAGCTCTCGATATAGAGAGATAGCAATTGGTTTAACATAAGATCTCCTTAGTATCCAAACTTGGAATGAGGGGACGAGATGCCACTTCGTTTCGTTAACCGTTGGTCAACTTGACACACCTATCTATGCGGAAAAGTAGACTACTAATCATCATCTTCTCCTGAGGCACCTACTCAAAGAAAAATCCGAGTCTGAAACATCGCGTTCCAGACTCGAGCTCTTATATATTATATCAAACAAATGTTCGTTTGTAACTAGCAAAGAATTCTTTTGTCCGCTCTTCTTTAGGAGCCTTCATGATCTCTTCTGGAGTCCCAGATTCAATAATTTTCCCCTTGTCGAGGAACAAGACCTTGTCTGCCACTTGGGAAACAAAGCTCATATCATGGCTAACCAGAATCATGGTTTGACCTGCCTGAGCTGCTGCTGCGATGGCTTTTTCTACCTCTCCGACCAATTCCGGATCGAGGGCTGAAGTTGGCTCATCCAATAAGAGAACTTCTGGCTTCATGGCTAGGGCACGTGCCAAGGCCACCCGCTGTTTCTGCCCTCCTGACAAATGACGAGGGTAATGGGTTTCGCGGTCCGACAGACCGACTTTTGCGAGTTCTTCTTTGGCAATCTTGGTCGCTTCCTGGTCGGATAAGCCTTTGACGACGATTAGTCCTTCCTTGACGTTGTCCAAGGCTGTCTTGCGGCTGAAAAGATTAAACTGTTGAAAGACCATAGCTAGCTTTCTTCGAAGGGCCAGGATCTCGTCCTTGCTGATGGTTTCAAAGTCTACCTTTTCCCCATTGATCTCAATGCTGCCACTATCCGGAGCTTCCAGATAATTCAAACTTCTCAAGAAGGTTGATTTCCCAGCTCCAGAAGAACCGATCAAAGCAACGACTTCCCCTTTTTGAACTTCCAAATCGAGATGGTCTAGGACCACTTGACCGGAAAAAGATTTTGATAATTGTGAAATCCGAATCATGCTGCTCGTTCCTCCTCTTGCAAGGTTTGGGTAACAACTTTTGGATCTTTGATAGCGAGTACCTGTTCGATCCAACGTCCCAATTGTTCAATCAAAATATTAATGGCCCAGTAGATCAATGAAACAGAGATAAAGCGCTCGAAGTAGCGACTGTCATTCCCCGACATAATCTTGGCTTGGGCAAAGATTTCCAAAACACCTGCATAAAAGGCCAGAGAAGTCCCCTTGGTCAAACCAATCAAAGAGTTGATCAAGGTAGGAGTCGCAACCACTGCTGCATTTGGAATAATAATCCGACGATAAACTTGGGCATTGGTCATGCCGAGACTCTTCGCTGCTTCGATTTCACCCGCATCAACAGATAAAATCGCTGCCCGAATGGTCTCACTGGCATAGGCTGCCTCATTGAAGGCAAAGGCCACAATGACAAATAAATGAGCTGGTACATCGTTGATATTAAAGGTTGTTCCATATTGTTGGTTAATGGCCTTCAATAGGAGCGGGATTCCATAGTAGGTCAGCATCAACTGAACCAAAATTGGTGTCCCTCTTAAAAAACTCACAAACAAGGCTTGGATTGGGTAAAGGATTTTTACCCGATTGATTTTGACAATGGCAAACAATAGGGCTAGCAATAAACCAAAAAAGGCTCCTGCCAAGGTTAACAAAATTGTATTTGGAAGCTCTTTTAAAATTCCTGGAATAGCTTCAAAAACGACGCGTAGGTTAAAGATTTCTCCTTCTGGTATCCATTTTAAAAACTCTTCGTACCAGCCAGATGCCAGATAAGTAGTTGTAAACATCTTCGTTACTTCCTCCCTCGATAATGAATCATTCTATCATATTTACAGTTAAAATGCTGAGTTTTGCTACTGATCGTTCGTAAATCATACTTCAGGTCTGATGTGATAACAAGCAAGCATCTCCCCTAAGAGCAAAAAAATAGACTATCTATAGATAGTCTATCACAAAATAAATCAGCGACCAAATAGTTAATTTTTATGGAAATCTTTAAATTTCTTTATCACTAAAAGGTTTGACGTTTTGCCTTTCTTTCTGCTCGACCGCGAGCACGATTCTCAGCTCGCTTGGCTTTGCGACGTTTCTCGTCTACGGCCCATTTGATTTTTTTCTTGTAGCCTGGTTTGATTTTTTTCTTTTTCTTCTTGACCAAGCCGATCATCTCAATGTCGAGTTTTTCTTGGCGTTTTTCACGATTAGCCCGGCGATCCCGGTCGTAGGTATCTTCGATAGCTCCAGCCTTCAAGACCTTAGGGACAAACTGGATGCCCAATTTTTCAAGCTCCCGAATGTCTGAGTCATCACTCGGTTGATAGAGGGTGATAGCTGTACCAGGAAGACCATTCCGACCAGTCCGGCCAACGCGGTGAACAAAGAAGGATAAGTCTTGCGGAATGGCATCGTTGATGACATGACTGACCCCTTCAATATCAATCCCACGCGCTGCCAAGTCTGTCGCCACGATATATTCAAAATCCAGATTTTTTACTTGGTTCATGATTCGCTTGCGCTCCCGTGGAGGAACCCCCCCATGGATTTTAGCGACCTTGAGCCCCTTCTCTACCAGAAAAGCATGCAGATCGTCCGCTCTGTCCTTGGTATTAACAAATATCATTGCCAGATAAGGTTGAAGAGCCTGTGTCAATTGATAGACTTGCTCATTCTTATCGCGCCCTTTTGTCGATACCAACCAGTTATCAATGGTGTCCGAGATCACCGTTTTGGTTTTGATCTGCTCCATGACAGGGTTAGACAAATATTTCTTCAAGAAGGGTTGTAACTTTTGCGGAATCGTAGCAGAGAAGACCAAAAACTGAAGCTTCTTTGGAAGACTGGATGCAATCTTGTCTACCGTCGTCAAAAAGCCCATATCGAGAGTCATATCCGCCTCATCAACCACAAAGGTGTGAGCCTTATGAATGGCCAAGTCTCCAGAAGCGACCAAATCATAGATCCGTCCAGGTGTCCCAATGACAATATGGGGTTGGGCTACTTGGAGCCTATCGATTTGACGAGCCTTATCAGTTCCTCCAACGTAGTTGGCAATCCGAATTTCTTTTTCACAATGGCTAGCAATCTGACGAGCCGCTTGGTAAATCTGTGTGGCCAATTCCCGACTAGGCGCTGTGATGACCACTTCGACATTGCTACTATCCTCATTTAAGGTTTGAAAAATTGGTAAGAGGAAAGTATGGGTCTTCCCTGATCCTGTTTTAGATTCACCGACCAGATCACGGCCTGCTAAAACAATCGGAATCAGCTTTTCTTGAACTTCTGTTGCTTCGATAAAATTAATCTCTTTTAAGGCCTCTTGGATATAGTCCTTAAACTTAAAATCTGTAAATTTCATTCTCTTATCCTTTCATCATCTCTTCTATTATATCAGAAAACTCCTCTTCCCGCTCTTCTTTTGGGCAGCAATTCCTAGCCAGCGAAAAAGGCTGAGATAGCAATCCCAACCTTTTATGATTCATGGCTTATGAATTGGTCAAATAGTAGATCAAGAGGGTCAAAGCGCTCATTCCTGCACCAACACTCCAGAGAAAGGCATCGACCTTCCACTCAGACCATTTAGGTCCATTACCTGACAGACCACCTAATTCTAAATGGTGATGGAAAGGCGTCATGCGGAAGATCCGGCGTCCTTCCCCTGTCCGTTTCTTTGTCCATTTGAAATAGGACACTTGGAGCATGACAGAGCTAGTCTCAAAGACGTAGACAATCCCAATCAAGAGCAAGGTCCACTCTACGTGGAGAGCCATGGATAGAGTCGCAAGCATCCCACCTAGGGCTAGGCTTCCAACATCTCCCATGAAAATCTTGGCCGGCTTGTGGTTGTAGACGAAGAAACCTAATAGAGCTCCAATCATACTAATCGTTACAAAAAGGATATCGATTCGTCTTTGCCAAACAGCGATGATGGAATAAGCGATCAAGCTGATGGTTACCGAAATACTTGCCAAGCCATCAATCCCGTCCGTTAAGTTGACAGCATTTGAAAAACCAACCAACCAGAACAAGGCAAAGACAATATAGAAATGTCCCAAATAGACATCCCAACCAAAGACATTGAGAAGACTACCAGCTCCATGGCGTTCAGAAAAGAGATAGAAAATAATCCCTCCCAACAATTGCAGGGCTAATTTTTGCTTGGGATTTAACCCTTCATTGATCTTACGAAAGACCTTCAAGAAGTCATCCAAGAAACCGACGATTCCATACAAGACCAAAATAAAGAGGATCAATTGAACAGGACGCGTAAAGTTCCCGGTTAAAAAGCTAAAGACAAGGGTGACAAAGACTGAAGTGATCAAGAAGACCACTCCCCCCATAGTAGGAGTACCTGCTTTGGCTTTGTGTTGCTTCACATCTTCGTGCATTTGTTGGCCCGAAATATGGGCCCGTTGATAGAAACGGATAAAGGCAGGAATGCCAATAACCGTTAGAATAAATGATACTACTAGGGTAGCAAGTAACATATCAATCTCCTAATGTAATTGTTATTTTCTTCGTCTTCTTTAAAGCAGTTTCTACTTTGACGTTTTGTTTGCTCACACGAGAACCGTCCCCTTTATAGGTGATCTCAATGCCCGTCCATTCCGCAAATTTATCAACATTTTCCTTGGTCCAGCCATACATATCCGGAACTGAATCCAAGTCATCTGTTAATAATAACACTTGCTCATTTGCCTTTAATTTCGTTCCTGCTGATACAGACATCTTTTTAATATTCTTTCCAGTTCCTAGGACGACAGGCTGGATCAGATTGCGACGCAGTTCATCTGCGAAGCCACCTGGGCTGATGGTCTGCTTCAACTTCAATTCTTTCGACAAGGATTCTGCCGACGGCATCTTATAGGTGTCCTCTTTCGTGACCCCATCCAAGGCTTTGGTTTCAGTTACTAGATTCAACTCATCCTTCAAAGCAACCGCATCTTCCAAGACTGGATTGACCAGTTCTTGCCAGCTCTTTGGACTAAAGCTGACTTCAGGCTGTTGAACTGTCACATACATAATAAAATCTGGGTCTTCAGCAGGTGTCATGACAACAATCGAGTAGATATTATCATTTTCGCCTTCCAAGTAGCCATTAGCTGTCGCAATTTGGGCTGTCCCTGATTTAACAGCAACATTTTGTCCAGCTACTTGGATAATGGGACCATCCGATGAATAGAGGGTACCAAATTGAGGATCAGTCCCTACCGTAATCATGTAATTACGGGTCTGTTGGGCAACTGAAGCGGGTACTGGATTGCCGACAATCTCTCTTTGTGATTTACGAGCAGTTTCATGCTTGCCGTCGTAGATCGCACTGATAAATTTAGGCTCCAACATTTCCCCATCATTTGCAATGGCAGAAAATGCACGTAACATCTGCGTTTGGGTCACCGAAATCCCCTGACCAAAAGAAGACATGGCTTGAGTGACATAGTTATCACCTGGTAGGCCTCCAAAACCTTCGTCCCCCATTCCAAAACGTGTAGGAAGTCCGAACTTAAAGAGTTTGAGGTAATTCATCCAGACATTATTGCCCATCTTCTGTTCAAGCTTGGTCATCCCAATGTTACTTGAATAGGCAAAACCTTGGGCAATATTCATATAGCGACCTTCAGACAGCCCCATATTGACATCCCAGTCACGGATCGTCGCATCTTTTACTTGTAGTTCGTTACTGTAGTATACCTCATTATAGGCTGGGAAGGTTCCATGATCAATCGCCGAAGCTAATAACATGACCTTCATCGTTGAACCCGGTTCATATTGATCCTGGTAAAGAATCGTGTTCCAGGTTCTCAGATTCTTAATATCCAAGCCTTCTTTGGTATCTGCATTATAGGTTGGACGTTGCGTCGTTGCAAGGATTTCCCCCGTTTTGGCACTGACCAGGGTCGCACTGACATATTTACCTTTTACCTTTTCTTGGAAAACATCCATTCGGGTTTCGAGATAAGTTTGAAGTTCCGCAGAAAGGGTTGTATACACATCCTTTCCATCTTCTGTCTTCACGGCAACCTTATCTGATCCCGGCACAATATTTCCGTTGCGATCCTTTTCGTAGGTCACAACGCCATCCTGACCACCCAGAATGCGATCCAAAGACTTTTCGATTCCCGTTGTTCCCTGCAGGGTTTTATTGCCTTCTTTATCTTCTATCAATTGAGCTTGACCGATAAATTGAGAGGCAAAGGTCCCATTTTTATAACTCCGGTTTGGACTCGTCGTAAAATCAACACCTTTAATGTTGGCAGCTTCTAGTTCACTCCGGATAGCATCCATGTTGCTATAACTAATATCGTTCCCCGCTGCACCAAAAGAAACTTGGTTGAGCTTCTTTTGAGACAGTTGTTGGACGACATAATCTTTTTCCATCCCCAAATAACGATTAAAAACATCCGCTACTTGGTTGTATTGGCTTTCTTCAACGTATAAAACTTCACCTTTTGCTGATTTATAAGTTTTATCGATAATCGCATAAACATTATAAGTCGTCGCATCTTCAGCAATGACAGCTCCATTTCGATCATAAATTGTTCCTCGTTTGGCTGGAACAATCTCGGTTTTCTGATGGACTTGATGCGATAACTCAGATAAATTTTTTCCAAATTTGCTATCTGTGCCTATAATAACTGCAAAATTAATGAGAAAAATGAAGAAAACAAGAATGGAAAGCAAACTTAAATTCTTAGCTACTTGCCGACGATTTTGGTCTGGAAGTTTCCTTTTTTTAAGGGAATAACGAATGATTTTCTTTTTTAATTTACTCATCGCTACTTGAACTCACCACTTTTCGATTTTCTTTTTGGAGGGTCATCCCCTGAGAACTAGCTAACTTAGACAAGCGTTCATAGCGAGTCAACTCATTGACTTCTTGCCGGATATCTTCTAGTTCAGTCTCTTTTGTTTTTAGTTCTGTATTGAGGTTTGTCAAATCACTTTGCACTTGTAGAATCCGCGTCTGCATAAAAATAATACTGACAGCAAGAATAATCCCTGTTAGGACAATCGAGCCATAAAAAGCTTTCTCTACTCTGGTAAAGCGACGAATACGATCTTGCAATTGACTGCCCCGAGATCGTAATGGTTGATCTGCCATGTTCATTTCCTCTTACTTATGAATTTTTCGAGCAACTCGCAATTTTGCAGAATGAGCTCGGTTATTATTTTCTAACTCTTCTTGACTTGGAAGAATCGGTTTTCGAGAAACTAATTCCATTTTTGGTTTTAAATCCTCTGGGATAAAGGGCAAGCCCTTCGGTACTTCTACTGTAGAAGCCTCTTTAAACAATTGCTTGGTCAAACGATCTTCCAAAGAATGAAAGGTAATGACTGAAATACGACCACCAACTGCCAACAAATCCATAGCCTGCTGGATTGATTCATCAGCCGATCCCAATTCATCATTAACTTCAATTCGAATAGCCTGAAAAATTTGTTTGGCTGGATGCCCCTTTTTCTTTAGTTCCTTAGCTGGTTTTGCAGACTTAATAATCTCTGCTAACTCTGTTGTCGTTTCAATCGGTTTGACAGCACGCGCCTGTTCAATCTTCCTGGCAATTTGTTTAGAGAATTTATCTTCTCCATACTTGAAAAAGATTCGGACTAGATCGTGGTAATCATAACTGTTGACCACGTCATAAGCCGTCAAAGAAGCTTCTTGATTCATCCGCATGTCCAAGGGAGCATCTTTTTTATAAGAAAAACCACGAGACCGCTCATCTAACTGAGGACTAGATACTCCCAAGTCATAACAAATGCCATCAATTTCACTGATTCCCAATTCTTGGAGACGCTCTTGAAGATTCCGGAAATTGTCTTTGATGAAGGTTACCATGCCTTTTTCAACGTAAGGAGCCAATCGTTTCTCCGCATTATCAATCGCATGCTGATCCTGGTCAAAGGCATATAAATGTCCTTTTTCACTTAATTGACTTAATAAATATTCGCTATGGCCAGCTCCACCTAGAGTGGCATCCACATAGATTCCATCTGGCTTTACATCCAGCATATCAATCGTTTCATGGAGCAAGACCGTTACATGATGAAATTCTTTACTCATATCCTATCTATTTTACCACAAATCTGACCAGGATGCACTTGAGATTCTCTCCTCTATCCACTCATCATTTTCAGATAAAAAGTTCCTATTCTTTAAAAGCTCATCCTATCAACCAATAGACCGAGAGAAGCAAATTATGATACAATAATTCCATGAAAGATAATAAATACCTACTCCTTGGTCTGCTATTGGCCGACCTAATTGCTGTCTACTTTTTCCTACGCACCCCTGTTCCTTGGATTTTTTGGACAGCAACCTTCGTTCTTGCTGTCTCCATTTGGATATTTAAAAATCAATGGAAAAACTACAAAAATAAAGATAAGGATTCAGAGTAGCCCATATAGAACAAGAAAACTCGATCAGTTCAACATCTGATCGAGTTTTCTATTGTCTATTTATGAATTGGGGTCATCGAGACTACGGCCATGCAAGCCTTTTTCTCGTTGGACTTGACGAAGTTTTTCAGGCGTCACATCGTTACCTTCTTCGTCAACCACTTTAATTCCTTCGATGTGGTGACGAA
>CABREZ010000010.1 GCA_902470035.1 uncultured Streptococcus sp.
AATCGAAACGTGCTACCAAAGCGTTTTTAGCTTCTTCTTCAATGTTTGGACGAATAATATAAAGAATTTCGTATTTAGCCATTGATATGTTCCTCCTTTTGGTCTAATGACCCCAAGTCTTTGCAAGGGGTAAGTGAGGTTTGCTCACAAGAAACTATTATACCAGACATTGGGATAGAAGGCAAGTAAAAATACCTTCCCTTGATACTTTTCGAGAAGATTTATTTTCTTCTATTATTTTCTCTAGTTTTTATACAGCAAGGAAATCTCCTCCTTTCCTTAAAGAAAACTGATATCAGTTAGCTTTAAGAAAGGGCCGTTATACTACCTTCATCACAAACAAGAAACGAGGAACGGTTATGAATTATTTAGTCATCCCCGCTTATCAACCCGATCAAAAACTTCTCAAACTGGTGAAAAAACTGAAAGAAAAATGTGACTTCTCCATTATCGTTGTGGACGATGGTAGTTCTGAGGACTGCCAAGCGATTTTTGAAAAGTTAAACGGATTAGCTACAGTCCTTCACCACGAAGTGAACCTTGGAAAAGGAGGGGCTCTCAAAACAGCCTACACCTACATTCAAGAGCAAGGGCAATACGGAACAGTCATCACTGCCGATGCCGATGGCCAACATAAGGTTTGGGATATCTTCCGCGTGGCCAACCAGTCGCAAGATAATCCGAATCAATTGATTCTAGGGGCACGCGCCTTTTCAGGAAAGGTTCCCTTGCGTTCTGCATTCGGAAATAAATTGACCCGCTTCTTGTTCAAGCAACAAACAGGGGTCGCTGTGACAGATACCCAGACTGGCCTTCGAGCCTTTACAACCAACATGATCCCCTTTATGTTAGAAATTGAGGGTCAACGGTATGAGTACGAAATGAATGTTCTCCTCGCAGCTAGCAAGGACTTCCCCATCTTGGAAGTTCCGATTGAAACAGTTTATATCAATGACAATGAAGGGTCTCACTTCCGCCCTATTCGAGACGGCCTCATGATCTACAAGGACATGTTTAAATTTGCCCTCTCCTCCCTGAGTAGCTTTATCGTTGATTATCTGGTCTACGCCTTCTTCCTGTTCGTGATGATGGCTGTGCCGATTAGCCTTCGGATCCTCCTTGCAAACGGAATTGCTCGTGTGGCTAGCTCTATCTTTAACTACTCGACCAACAAACATTTCGTCTTTAAGAACAAAGACAGCCTGGCTCGAACCGGAAGTGGTTACTTGGGACTTGCGATTGGACTCTTTATTCTCGATACCCTCTTGATTCGACTCTTCTATACAAGCTTCGGTCTCCATTTGCTTCTCAGCAAAGTGATCGTCGGACTCTTGCTCTTCGTCGTCTCATGGTTGATTCAGAAAAAAATCATTTTCAAGGAAAGGACTGCACCTACTCATGAAATTCTTTAAAAAATCGTATACCTATGCTGCTTGTTTCGGCATCCTGCTAACAAGCTCCTTCAGCTATTCTATGCTCAAAACCTTTGTCTTATCCGATGCTATCCAAACAGTCAAAGCTACGACCACTGATACCAAAGCTGCTGAACAAGCTGCCGCAACTGCTACTACAACAGATACCAGTTACTCCGATGACAATATCCAGGTGAGCCTGACAGAAAAAACAGTTGAAAACACCCAGGTTTACATTGCAGATATTAGGGTTAGCTCCTCAGACTATCTCAAGACGGCTCTAGCCCAAAATACCTATGGAACAAACGTGACAGCTAAGACCTCTGTCACTGCAGCTGAGAATAATGCCATTCTAGCCGTCAATGGAGACTACTACGGAGCTAATAGCACAGGCTATGTCATCCGAAACGGAGTGGTCTACCGCGATACAGTTCGCGAAGACTCTAGCAATGGCGACCTGGCGATTTATAAAGATGGCTCCTTCAAGGTTATCTACGAAGATGAGATCTCAGCGGATCAATTGGTCAAAGACGGGGTTGTCAATCTCCTTGCCTTCGGGCCTTCCTTGGTTGAAAATGGGGAAATAACTGTCGATACCAATTCAGAGGTGGGGCAATCCATGGCCTCTAATCCACGAACTGCGATTGGGATCATCGATGAAAACCACTACATCATTGTCGTCTCGGACGGCCGGACTTCAGAGAGTGAAGGGCTTTCTCTCTACCAATTAGCGGAAGTGATGAAATCGTATGGCGTCAAAACAGCCTACAACCTGGATGGGGGTGGATCTTCTACCCTTTACTTCAATGGCCAAGTTATGAACAAACCAACTACAAATGGTACTATCTCAGAAAGGGCGGTGAGTGACATTGTCTACATCGGTTACTAATCCTATCAAACAACGGTTGAAAAAGACCATCCTCTGGTACACTCTGATTTCAGGTTTCTTCTTCGTCGGGAGTCGCATCTACGAACACTTTAGTTTTGGCGAAACCTCTGCCTTCATGCACTACCTCTTCTTGATCCCTTTGATTGGTGGCGCCCTGCTCGTAGCTCTGCAACTAGTGGTAAAAGGCCTTTCTCGAATCACTCTTAATCTTTGGAACTCAGCTGTTGCCACGGCAACTGGTGGAGCCCTCTACCGAGGTATTGTGAACCTCTCTGGTCGTTCAACAACTCTCGACCAACCCTACTATTATATTGCAGGGATCTTCCTAGTCCTTGCCCTCATCAGCCTCTTCTTTGTCCGAAGTGTCTGGGTGGAGAAAACAGCTTAAAACATTCAAAACGTCCGTTTCTAAAATTAAACGGACGTTTTTTAGATTAAACTAATGCATGAACGACTTAACCTTGCCGTTTTTTGCTTGCTACAAACCCTGCTACAGCCAGTGAGGTCATGCCAAAGAGGCTAAGGACTGTTGAAGCCAAGGCTTCTTGTCCTGTTTTTGGAAGGCTGGTTGTTGGTGTTGAAGCAGCTACTTCTGCTTGACTACCTGTATGATAGGTAACAGCGACTGGTTTGTTTGTTGCAACTTCTTTCGTTTCAGGTGTAGTTGGTTGAACTGGGGTAACTGGGCCTTTGGATACCGCTGGTTGGACAGGGGCCACTGGAATTTCCGGTATCTCTAGCGTCGGATTTTCTGGTTGAATCCATGGCGCTACAATCGCTCCACCATGCACCTCTGGGTTTGGCTTGATAACGTCTTTGACCAAAGAAAGAAGGTGGAAATTGATCTGATTGGTCACTTCATAAAGGAAATCATTTTCCGATGCACGGTAGCCTGCTGGGAGTTCCACATGGACACGATAGGATCCGTTCATCAGCATGGTCTCAAAGCGCTGCAAATCATAGATGCTTTGTGGGAGAAGGCGGCTAATTCCGTCATTCCCCACCACCTTTACAACTGTTCCCGCCGGAACTGGCTGATCAAATCCAATAGTGAGTTTGTTTTCATCTAAATAATGGAAGGCAAAGGTCACTTTCGGATGTGGGTTTTCAGGTGAAACCGTCACCTGCTTCACTAACTCTGTTCCCCAATCATAATGGTAATCAGACAAGGTGATTTTTACTGTATAAGTGCCGAAAGGTAGGTCTGGGAAGCTGCCGCCATTGTAGGAAGCATTGAACTCTCCTTCCACAACCCGTCCTTGGTCATCCACCACTTGGTAACGAACAACAGATGGATAATAAGAAATCACTTCTCCACTACTATCTGTAAAGACGACCTCTAAGCTACTCTTTTCAGCTGTTGGTTTTTCAGTCTCTGTCTCGGTTGATTGTTCATCTGAGTTGGCTTCATTCGTTGGGGTCGTTGCCTCTACCTTCTTCCCTTCGATGTCCATCTCAGTGGTATTGTAGACCTTATCCCAAATGCTATAACGGACAGTAGAAAGGTCCACCCCTTCTGGAAGCAGATAACTGCCATCCTCTTGAGGTTCTAAGGCTACTGTTTCCCCGTCCTTGACATAGGACAGATAAGTTCCTGCTAGTCCACTACCGGTTTCAATCACCTTACCTGGACGGAAAATCCGAGTCTGCGGGTCATAGTGAGCACTTCCAGTCTCAATGCTTGGAGCCGTGTTGTCAATTTTAACCTTGAAGTTAAGTTCTTGTTGTTTGGCCCCTGAAGCAGTTGGACGGTAAGTGATCACAAATTGGTATTCTCCATCTGGGAGTTGTTGGCCGTCTTTGTCCAAACCTTCCCAAGAGATTTCATAAAACTCTTCGCTACGATTCCCAATCCGATAACTCCAGTCCGTCTTACGATGCACTTCATTTCCAACCTCGTAAATCGGGTTAGTACGAGTTGTGTCCTCCTTCTTGTAGACTGATAGGTGGACATTTTCAACATTGCGAAGCATGACGGCTTTGACCTTGATGCTATCAAAGCTGGAATCATTGTTTGGAGAGAAGTAAAGTTGGTCCCCATCAAAGTGATCCCCATCCTGGCCAAGAGTTTTGGCTACAGACTCTCCATTTTCATAGACATAACTAATCAAAGAAGTAAAGTGGTTATCTGGATGACGCTCTGGGGTTTCTGGGACCTTTTCATCTGGATAATCTGTCTTGTCCTTATAGTAGTAAAATGGCTTGTCACTACCTGTATATTCGTAGATAGGCTTTTCGATCCCGCGAAGATTTTGGTAATCTCCATGGAAACCAACATAAGGAAGGCTGACCAGATGTTTGTTGTTGCTGGCATCTTTGACAAGTACAAAACCTTCTAAGAAATAACCATTTGGCATTTGCTTGCTGAGCTCTTCCTTGTACTTGCTCGCGTCAACGGACACGTGGATCGTCCGCTGTCCATTTGCTGGAATCGTGATGCTTTCCTTGCCACCTAGGGTTTCTAACAGACGAGGATGAAGGGTGAATTTGCCATCCTGGACTTGGTCTGTCTGAAGGGTGGTTTCATAGCGGACCGACTTCTCTTGATTGGAAAGATTGTGGATGGTTACGTCAAACTCAAAGGTATCAGTGACATTGCCAAGTGTTAGACTGCTTTTCGCATCTTTTGCAGTCACATAGAGATCTCCTAGAGCTGCAGCTGTGACATCCATGACCCCTGCGCCTTGCTGACGTACAGAGGAATAGGCATGTGTCTCCTCATCCACATGCGGAACAGCTGTACTCATGGTCATCTGTTTGACAAGAACTTGCAACTGTTCTGGACTGAGATGAGGGAAGCGCTCCTTCAGGGCTTGTTTCACCAGTACAGTGGCTCCTGCTGCATGAGGAGAGGCCATACTGGTTCCCCTATCCATATAGTACTCTCCATTATTAACAGATGAGTAGATCATCCCTCCTGGAAGGGTGACATCTGGTTTGAGGTCGCCATCAGCTGACAGCCCCCAGGATGAAAAGTCTGACATCTGTTTAGCAGCATCGTACGGAACTCGTTTGAAGCTGTTAGAAATGTGTAGCTGGTAATTATCGGCATGCTGAGATAAAAGCTCTCCTGCACGGTGTCCAATGACCCCAACTGGGAAACGTTCTCCCAATCCTTCCAGGTCAAATGATGTCGGTGTATCCCCCTGCTCTTTAGTTTGATAGAAGATGATGCCTGTTGCACCAGCACTTTTTAGTTGTTTAATCTTTTCGAGATCAGAAACTTGTCCTCCTCTTTCTGTTAATACCAAACGACCATTTACTTGATTTCCCTGATAATTTTCTAGTCCTCCATTCTCAACATGGAGATAACTTTGAGGGATGGTTGTCCGAAAGGCGTCTCGTTCTACAAAGGAGTGCATTGGAATTTTGCCATCTGGGAAGTCTTTTGAACCTTCTAACTCTTTAACGCTTACACTAGCCTCGGTCGACTCATGCTTGGTTAGACTATTAATCGAAGCAACTGAAATGACATTTGGATTGACGGATGGGGTCCCTGTCATTCCATAATCTGGTGTGCTTGCAAGTGGCTTGCTGTGCCAGAAGCCATTGGTGGCCATATTGGTAGATGCGACCGTAATGGTTACTCCAGCTTTTCTTGCAGCATCAAAAGCCTGGCGCGTAATTTCTCCCACATCATAAATCGAACCAGATGCAGTTCCCAAACTCATATTGATGGAGTCAGCACCTAATTTAACCGCATCTTCCACAGCCTTGGTATAAATAAAGTTCTGAACTTGTCCCCCCTTGGTATCTGAGAAGACTCGTAAAAACATCAATTGAGCTTCTGGGGCAACTCCTCGAATAATCTCACCATTTGGGGAAGGTTGAGAAGCATTTCCCACTGCTGTTCCTGCTACGTGGGTACCGTGAGAGATTGGATCGTCTTCCTTGACATTGTCATTCATATCACTATAATTGTGAACGTAGACAATCTTATTATTATACCACTTACCATAAGAAATTCCAGCCTTTTTCTTGGCCTCCTCTATGTCCGCTTCACTCTTGAATTTTGCCTTACTAATATCTGTTAGGCGGAAAATGTCGTGTGCTGGATCCACCCCCGAATCGATAACCGCTACAACCTGTCCCTGGCCTTTGATACCTTTATCCCAAAGAGGTTGCAAGTTAATCAAGCTATTTTCTTCACTGACCTTGGTCACACTTGAAGTTGGGGAGGCAGGAACAGGCTGGGGATCCTCTACTCTGGACCGGTGAAGCGGAGCAAAATCTAGGGCATCGACACGTGCTAGTCCCCGAATCTTTTTAGCATCTCCATAAGTCGTCTCTAGAGCCAGTCCATTAAAGAGCAAATTAATGTCATATAATTTTTTGAACTGAATGGATTGCTTTTCGAGTTCTTTCAAAAATTGTTCATGGTCTTGGTTGGTTTGTTTGATACGCGCTTCTTTTGAAGTTCGAGATCCATCTCCACTCTCATCAGAATCCTTTTCTTTCAGGCGAACCAGGACCTCGACTGGACTTGCATCCTCTAGCGTTTCTTTAGCTACTTCCTTGGGAGTGTCCGTCGTAGCAAGCTTAGGATTAGCTGTTGGACTTGCCATAACAGAAGCTGACAAGGTCTTCTCTTCTTTTGGTTTCTCATTTGAAGGATCGCTAGTAGCTGAAGAGGTAGTTTGTGGTTGCTTGGTTTGGTCCTTAGCATCAGTCTCTGCTACTGTAGGGTCCGAATCTGGACTTGTTTGAGCATTGGAAGGTGAGATCTCGGCAGTTTTCTCCGTCTTGGCTTGCTCTTGTAAAGAAGACTCCTCCTTAACTGTATCAGTTGCATGAGCTCCGTCCAAACCTTTGTCCTGTCCGACTGTCGAATTCACCTCCTGACTTTCTTCCTTGACTACAAGAGCGGGTACATCTGCCTGCCCATCCTGCTCCTGGGCTGAAACAGTCACCCCACAAAAAAAGCATCCGACAAGTACCGATACTAAGCCGACTGCATATTTTCGTAAAGAAAAACGTTGTTGTCTGTCGCTTCCCATAACCAGACCTCCTTTATGTTTTGTAAGCGGTTTCCGCACCTATATTTTAGTCCTTTTCTTATGCAAAGTCAATGCAATCTAGCAAAATCTAAAAAAATATACTATTTTATTAATTTTGTCAGATTTCTCTATCCAGTATTGGAGAAGCTTCTCTTACCAAGGGGAATTCCTTAGCCAAAGTTTCTTCCTTTAAAAAGGTACAAAAAAGAAATCAGAACAACTTCTGATTTCTTTTGGAATAAACTTATTTATTTACGTTTTCCCATTTCCAGTTGTGTACTTCTGGAATATCATCACCATGTTCACGGATGTAAGCATTGTGGAAGGCGATTGTTTCGTCCATTTGAGCTGCGAATTCAGCTGCTTCTGCTCCAAGAGCCGCATTGGCTGCATCTTGTGCCAAGTGGAAACGATCCAATTCAGACATCACACGCATATCGAATGGTGTTGTAATATCTCCGTTTTCACGGTAACCATGTACACGAAGGTTATGGTTATGACGGTTGAAGAAGATATCACGGATCATGCCTTCGTAACCGTGAAAGGCAAAGATCACTGGTTTGTCAGTTGTGAAGACCTTGTCGAACTCTTCATCTGAAAGTCCACGCGCATCAACTGATGGGTGACGTAATTTCAAAATATCTACCACATTGACAAAGCGGATCTTCAATTCTGGGAAAGCCTTGTGCAAGATTGTGATGGCTGCAAGAGCTTCTAAGTTTGGCTCTGTACCTGCAGCTGCAATGACAAGATCTGGCTCTTCATCTGCTGAAACAGTTGATGCCCAATCGATCACCTTGTATCCTTCACGAACCAATTCTTCTGCTTCATCAGCTGAGTAGAATTGAGGACGTGGGTGTTTTGAAGTAACGATCAAGTTTACCTTGTCTTCTGCCTTGAAGGCTTTATCCATCACTGCAAGCAAACTATTGGTATCTGCTGGCAAGTACTCACGGATGTATTCAGGAGTTTTCTCAGCCAAGTGAGTCAAGATACCTGGATCTTGGTGAGTGTAGCCATTGTGATCTTGTTGGAAAACAGTTGAAGTCGCAATCAAGTTCAAGGCAGGGTAGTTTTTACGCCATGTCGTATGTGTCTTCGATTTACGCAACCATTTGAAGTGTTGAGTAATCATAGAGTCTACGACACGAAGGAATGATTCGTAAGATGCGAAGAATCCATGACGACCTGTCAAGACATATCCTTCGAGCATTCCTTCTGCTTGGTGCTCTGACAATTGAGAGTCAATGACACGTCCAGCAGGGCTCAAAGCTTCATCGTAGTCTGGTTTCGTACGTCCTAACCATTGACGGCTTGTACGAGTGAAGACTTCTTGAAGACGGTTTGATTTGGTTTCATCTGGTCCAAAGATACGGAAGTTATCTGGATTCGCATCCACAAGATCTGCTGCATACCTACCAAACTCGATCATATCTTGCGCCATGATGGCACCTGGTGTTTCGATCTTGAAGGCATGTTTCTTCCAATCAGCAGTGTTCATTGGTTTGATGACACCTGCGTTTGTGATTGGGTTCATAGCCATGCGACGGTCACCTTTTGGTGCGATTTCAGCAATTTCAGGAACTAGTTTACCAGTTTCGTCAAACAACTCTGCTGGGCGATAAGATTCCAACCATGAAAGAAGGGCATCTACATGCTCCATGTGGTGAGCATCTACTGGGATTGGCACTTGGTGCGCACGGAATCCACCTTCGATTGGTGTTCCTTCCCAAGCTTTTGGTCCAGTCCAACCTTTAGGAATACGAGCAATCAAGACAGGGTATACTGGTTGAGTTGCTTCTTCTGCAGAACCTTTGCGAGCTTCTTCTTGGACTTTCTTGATTTCTTCAATCGCTTCGTCCAATTTTTCTGCAAACAAAGCATGAGCTGCTTCGTGGTCGTCAGAAATAGCCGTTACGTCTGCAAAAATTGGTTTCCATCCAAGACCTTCAAAGAAGAGGGCCAATTCTTCGTCTGTTTTGCGTTCGAAGATTGTTGGGTTGTGGATCTTTCCACCGTTGAGGTAGAAGATTGGAAGAACAGCACCATCATTGACTGGGTTCAAGAAGGTAGTGGCCAACCAACCAGCCATCAATGGACCAGTTTCCCCTTCACCATCACCGATTACGGTTGCAGCAATCACATCTGGATTGTCCAAAACAGCTCCAGCTGCGTGAGAAAGAGCATAACCAAGCTCTCCACCTTCGTGGATAGATCCTGGAGTTTCAGGTGCCGCGTGAGAGGCAATCCCTCCTGGGAATGAGAAGATTTTACATAGGTGTTTAAATCCTTCTTCATTTTGTGGGATATTTGGATTCAATTCTGTATAAGAACCATCTAAGTAAGAGTTGGACACCATTACTTGTCCACCATGACCTGGTCCTTCAATGTAGAACATATCCAAGTCATACTTGTTGATTGCACGGTTCAAGTGTGCGTAAATAAAGTTTTGTCCAGGTACAGTTCCCCAGTGTCCGATTGGGTGAGCCTTCAAGTCGTTTTCGACCACTTCACGTTTCAACAATGGGTTGTCTTTTAAGTACATTTGAGCAGCTGAAATATAGTTGGCTGCACGCCACCACGCATCCACTTTATCCAAGTAAGCTTTGCTGTTAAAATCAACAGTCATATTGTCTCCTCTCAAATTCTAGCTATGATTCTTATGAATTAGAATCCAGTGCAAGTATTTAGGTTATAAACATTCTGTTTCATTCATATTAAGACAGAACGAACGCGAACCAAATTTAATTCAATTCTTTTCTATTCTATCAATAATTTAGCTTTTTGTATATAGAAAAAATTAAAAAAAATATAGTTTTTTATAAAAAGTTGCAAATCTCTTCTAAAATCAAAGCATTTTTCAATCATTTTACAAACAGCTTTTTGCTTAGACCACTCAAAAAGCCTTTGAAATCAGCTATCTATAAATCCCCTTGTCTCATAAAATCTTTCATGATATACTTTAGATATCAAACTAAAGGAGATCGTTATGATGAAGGAAAAACGCAATAAAGGTTTTGTGTCAGGTCTGGTGCTTGCCCTTGTCTTTCTTGCATTCGCAGGATTAGTATTTTCATTATGGATGGGACGCCAGAACCCTTCTACTAGCTTTGCGAAGGCAGAAAAGTCTGGGGACCCTGTAACGATGCAAGTCTATGATATTACACGAGAACCTGTCGGAACTGTGGATAACGGCCACGTCCTCTATATCGTCCAGTACGATAACCAAAATGATGGTAAATTTGCAGGGATCGAAGCCAAAAAAGACGATGCGACGATTAAAGAAATCGTTGATAAGGCAAAAAATGGGGAACTGCTGACCAAACCTTATCAACTAAAAGGAACGCAATTAGCCCCTTTGGCAAAGGATAGCAAAAATACGTCTCGTAACGGTCGCCTTGTCGGTTATAGTGAGTACATCCATTCCCTTCTCGACCCGACTTCTGTCGTGTCCCTTAATATGACTACCAGTTATTACTTAAGCCTTACAGAGTACAACAAAGACTCCTTATTCCTCTTGATTGGTTCAGCTGCTCTTGCTGGACTTTCTATCATAATGGTCGTAGCCAGCTTCTCCGTTCGGAAACGGACCATTGCTTCCTATCAGGAACTCCACCAAAACTATCCCGAACTCCAAGGAGATCTGTCCCGCCTGTCTGATGGAGCCAGCTACTACAATCAAGACTTAAAAGTTATCTTGTACAAAAATCATTTGATCACCTATTTCAGAGGAACGCAAACGATTGATTTACGAGAGGTTCAACAACTATACTTACATGTCA
Source organism: uncultured Streptococcus sp. (assembly GCA_902470035.1). Taxonomy (GTDB): domain Bacteria; phylum Bacillota; class Bacilli; order Lactobacillales; family Streptococcaceae; genus Streptococcus. The sequence goes on from CABREZ010000010.1 coordinate 11,081, forward strand.
CTCGAGTTCGTCAATCAGGGATTGCTCGCTCAATCTTCCAATTGTGCTACATCCGCAAGGACAAACCAAAGAAACAGCACCGCCTAGCCATTAAGAATAAGAAGAATGCTGAAGAACAACTCTACACTCTTTTTGCACAGGTGTCTGAGCGATTCCCAGATGTCAAGGTTGGCATTTAAAGATTTTCCAACTCCCTTTGGAAATACTGTTCTCAGCACTAAAATCCCCTCATCAGAATCAGTTGATGAGGGGATTTTTTTCTATTTAGGTCACATTTGAAACGAGAAGATCAAATCACTTTTTTACCATTTTTATAGACATCTGTCACTGGTTGGTCGCAAAGAAATAGAAGAGATAATCTAGATTTGGTGCATCGTAAATCGTGATATCGGCTTGTCAAACAAGATCTAAGCTTCCGATTTTTAGGATTACTATAAAAAAGTGTATCTTCGCATGTATTTTTCTTAAACAAAAAAATCAAAAGAGAGAGGAGCAAGAGGGTACTTTTGAATTCCCTCTGTTCTTCTCCCTATTTTTTGATTTCTCAACTCACTTCAAGTTTGGTTTTGTGGTGGAAGAGAGCTTCCGTAGCCTGATGCACTTGATGAGCTACTTCTGCATTATTCATCGTGTATAGATGAATTCCTGCTACATCTTGAGTAACCAAATCCACGATTTGGTCTACAGTATAGGCAAGTCCTGCTGCTCTGAGAGATTCAGGGTCATTCTCATACTTGTCCAAGATAGCCTTAAACTTACGTGGGAGATGAATGTTCTCACAAGTCTTCAGTAGACGAAGAGCTTGATTACGGTTAATAATCGGCATGATCCCCGCATGAATGGGAACATCAATACCTGCCAAGGTACACTTGTCTTGGAAATCATAGAAACGCTCATTGTCAAAGAAAAGTTGCGTTACGAGACTGGAGCAGCCTGCGTCCACTTTCTTCTTGAGATTTTGAATATCCGAGATCTGATTTGGAGAGTCAGGGTGCCCCTCTGGGTAGCAAGCGCCAACAATATCAAAGTGAGGGGCTTGCTCCTTGATGAACTCAATCAAGTCTGTGGCGTAACGAAAATCCTTTTGAGGCTCAACACCCGGAATGATATCTCCACGAAGAGCCAAGATTTTCTGAACCCCAACCTTATCCAAATCTGCAATAGTCTCAGCCACCTTATCCTTAGTTAGGTAGATAGCTGGCAAGTGAGCAATGGTCGGAATCTCCAAGTCATTTTGGATATAGTCTGCCAAACGAACCGTCGTCTCTTTGATATTAAATTTATTATTGCTGGCAGTCACACTGATGAAGTGGGGAGCCAAGCCCTGCATATCTTTTAGGGCTGCAATAATTTTGTCATTGCCTACTGCTGGGTTTGGAGGGAAAACTTCAAATGAGAGTGACGGTGTTTGACGCGACATATGTAATAACCTTTTTCTAGTTGATTTCTTACTGATCAACCAAGTATGGAGAACTGCTTTTCTTACAATTTCTCACGCGCAACTTTCGCAGCTTCTACAAGGCGGATCAAGCTTTCTTTCGTTTCTTTAATTCCACGTGTTTTCAAACCACAGTCAGGGTTGATCCAAACTTTTCTGCTTGGTACTTTCGCAAGGATTGCTTCGATTGTGTGGTCGATTTCGCCTTCGTTAGGCACACGAGGTGAGTGGATATCGTAAACCCCAGGTCCAACTTCTGTTTGGAAGTTTTTCGCTTTGAGTTCGTCCAAGATTTCAAGGTTTGAACGACTCGCTTCAAATGAGATGACGTCTGCATCCATGTTATCGATGGCTGGGATGATATCTGTAAATTCTGAGTAACACATGTGAGTGTGGATTTGTGTGTCTGGTGCTACTGTTGAGTGTACCAAACGGAAGGCTGGAATAGCCCAGTCAAGGTAGTCTTCATACCAGTCACTACGACGGAGTGGCAATTTTTCACGAAGAGCAGCCTCGTCGATTTGGATGATTTTCACACCTGCAGCTTCAAGATCAAGAACTTCATCTTTGATTGCAAGAGCGATTTGAAGAGTTGAATCCTTGATAGAGATGTCTTCACGTGGGAATGACCAGTTAAGAATTGTAACAGGTCCAGTCAACATCCCTTTAACAGGTTTGTTAGTACGGCTTTGTGCGTAGCTAGACCATTTGACAGTGATAGGGTTGAGACGAGTTACATCACCCCAGATGATTGGTGGTTTCACCCCACGCATACCGTATGATTGTACCCAACCATTCTTAGAGAAGAGGTAACCTGACAAGTTTTGACCGAAGTACTCAACCATGTCATTCCGCTCGAATTCACCGTGTACAAGTACGTCAAATCCAACTTCTTCTTGCCATTTGATCCATTCGTCAATGGTTTCAGCAAGGAAGGCATCGTATTCTTCTTGTGACAATTCACCCTTACGGAAGGCCAAACGTTTCGCACGAACTTCTTTCGTTTGAGGGAAGGATCCGATGGTTGTTGTTGGAAGAGCTGGAAGTTTGAAGGCATCTTCTTGGATAGCTTCACGTTCAGCAAAAGCTGGCAAACGAGTGTAGTCTGCGTCTGTCAATCCAGCGATACGCGCACGAAGTTCTGCATTTGCTCCGACACGTTCAGTCGCAAAGAGTTCTTTGTTTGCTGCAAGAGCTTCTGCTCCTTGACCGTTGCGGATAGCATCCAAGTCACGAAGTTCTTCCAATTTTTCAACAGCAAAGGCAAAGTGGTTCAAGATAGCTGGCTCAAAGTCTTCATTTGCTGTTGTAAATGGCACATGAAGAAGTGAGCATGAGCTAGTCAATACGATATTTTCAGCTGGTACTTGTTTCAAGATTTCTAAGCTTGCTTCGTAGTTGTTGCGCCAGATGTTCTTACCATTGACAATCCCTGCATAAAGAGTCTTGTCAGCTGGGAAGCCACCTTTAACGAGTTCAAGAGTTTTCTTCCCTTCCACAAAGTCCAAACCGATCGCATCTACTGGCAAGTTCACAAGGTCAGCGTAAACGTCACGTACGTCACCAAAGTAAGTTTGGATCAAGACCTCAAGACCCTTTTTGTCAGCCAAGAGCTTGTTGTAAAGGTTCAAGAAGAGCGCTTTTTCTTCAGCTGTCAAATCTTTAACAAGAGCTGCTTCATCCAGTTGGATACGAGTTGCACCAAGCTCAGCCAATTTAGCAAAAACATCTTGGTAAGCAGCTACTAAGCTATCCACGAAGTCTTCAGCTTTCACGCCTTCTTCGAAGTCTGACAATTGAAGGAAAGTGAATGGCCCAACCACAACTGGACGAGTGTCAAGACCCAATTCTTTCGCTTCTTGGTACTCATCAAAAATCTTGTGACCAGCCAATTTGACTTCTGTTGTTTTTTCAAATTTTGGAACGATGTAGTGGTAGTTGGTGTTGAACCATTTCTTCATTGGAAGAGCACGCACATCCCCTCTTTCTCCTTGGTAACCACGCGCCAAGGCAAAGTAGCGTTCAAGGTCAGACAAGTCCAAGTTTTGAACAGATGCAGGAACCACGTTGAAGAGGAAAGCAGCATCTAGGAAGTTGTCATAATGTGAAAAGTCATTTGATGGGATTTCAGTAATGCCTTTTTCTTTGACAATGTTCCAGTGTTTGGCACGCAATTCTTTTGCAGCATCCAACAAATCTTCAGCTGTAATTTCGTTTCTAAAATATTTCTCAGTTGTAAATTTTAGTTCGCGGAATTCACCCAAACGAGGGAATCCGATAATTGTAGTTGACATGTTTTGTCCTCCAAAAATTCAAGTTGAGTCTATCTTATCAGAAGAAGCCCCTTCTGTATAATTGCTTTTCAATGGTTTACGATATAGCCAGAAGCTATAACCTTATAGATCAAGGGTTTTCGTCGCTTGCCATTGACCAGAACTAATAGTTCTTATAAAAAATAACTATAAGGTTTCTACTAGACAGACCGAGGCCCCTCCCATTGGACAGTCCTCGTCTCCGCTAAAACAAAAAAAGAAGCTATACGCTTCTTTTTTTGTAGGAACTTATGCTCTAGTCAATTGCACACAAAAAGCATCCCAAGGTTCCAATACTTTTGTCTGTTTGACCTGCTCTACATTGGTATTGCTAATGAGGATCTCCTGATAGTCTTCCTCCAGTTCAAAGCTCTGGACTTGACTAGACAAATTGACCACAATCAAATAGCGTTGATTCCCATCTACTCGTTGGTAGGCAAAGACCTGATCAGTTGTATCCACTAGCTCAAAGTCTGCCGAGATCAACCAGTCTTGCTCCTTACGGAGGGCAACTAATTGTTGGTAGGTATAAAAAATGGATGAAGGATCAGCCAAAGCCGCTTCTACATTGATTTCCTGATAGTTTGGATTGACAGCTAGCCATGGGCGACCGGTTGTAAAACCAGCCTGTGGCAGCTTGGACCACTGCATAGGGGTTCGAGCATTGTCCCGGCCAATATGTCGGATCTGGTCCATAATGGTGTCTAGCTCCACTCCCTTTTCTAAGCTTTCCTTGGCGTAGTTAATAGATTCAATATCTTCGATTTCGTCCAGACTCTTAAAAGGATAGTTGGTCATGCCAATCTCTTCTCCCTGGTAGATATAAGGCGTTCCTCTCATCAAATGAAGAAGAATGGCTAGGGCCTTAGCGGACTTCACCCGATAGGCTTGGTCATCTCCCCAGGCAGAAACAATCCGAGGGAGGTCATGGTTGTTCCAAAAGAGAGAGTTCCAACCTTCGTCCATGCCCAGCTCCGTCTGCCACTTGTTAAAGATTTCTTTCAACTTAGGAACATTGAGCTTCTTCGCATAGTGCCATTTGGGCTGGCCTTCCTGGAAGAGAAGCCCGATGTGTTCAAATTGAAAGACCATTGATAATTCTTCATTATCAGGACCAGAGTATTGCTTGGCAATCTCAGGTGTCGCTCCCCAGGTCTCCCCGACCGTTAACAAATCCTTATCCCCGAAAGTCGCTCGATTCATTTCTTTCAGATAAGGGTGGAGCATGGGACCATTGGCTACGATCTTCTGATCAGGAATTTTCCCAATCATGTCGATGACATCCATTCGAAAACCACCGATCCCCTTGTCGATCCAAAAGTTCATCATGTCATAAATCTTCTGCCGAAGTGTCTCATTTTCCCAATTCAGGTCCGGTTGCTTCTTACTAAAGAAGTGCAAATAATACTGCTGGGAAGCTGGATCAAATTCCCAAGCTGACCCACTGAAGGTAGAGACAAGATCATTAGGTTGGTCCCTCCAAATATAGTAGTCTCGCTCTGGACTGTTTGGATTTTCCTTGGCCTCGATGAACCAGGCATGCTCATCAGACGTATGGTTAACCACCAAATCCATGATGATTTTAATACCGCGCTTTTGCCCCTCCGCAATCAATGTTTCCATATCCTCCATGGATCCAAAGATAGAAGCAATATCCTCGTAATCGGAAATATCATAGCCATTATCATCCATAGGGCTTTGGTAGACAGGGGACAGCCAAATAGCTGTAATGCCTAACTTCTCCAAATAATCCAGCTTACTGATAATCCCCTTGAGGTCACCGATTCCATCCCCATTGCTATCTAAAAAGCTCTTGGGATAGATTTGATAAATCACGGCATCATGCCACCATTTTTTCTTCATGCGCTTCTCCTTTTTGATTTCACTTGTAATCCCTTACATCATAACCAAACTGGAAAAGAATTGCAACCCTCAGCTGACCTATCTGTCTCCCTTAAAATAAAAAAAGAAGTCTCTCTAGAGAACTTCCTTTTCAAGACTTCTATTCTTCTTTTCTTTTTGCCAAGAGTGATAAGAGAGCATGGCCAATCCAAAGAGATGACTTCCCAACAAGGCCGTCACAAAAATCAACTTGCCCCTGTCTGGATAAGAAAGCGGAACATTGCTAAAGCCATAGCGAGCCCATTCGATAAAAATCGGATGCGAAAAGTAAAGCGCCATGCTCATCTGCTTTAAGTACTGCAAATCATAGCTTTTCAAAAAGGACGATCGCAGACAAGCATTAACCAAATAGACCGTCACAAAGGGAAGGAGCAAGTAAAAGTTCTTATCGATTCCTTCATGTTGAAAAATGATGATGCCTTCCATACAGAACAAGCCAAAGGCGAGAGATAGCTTTTGCCAACGGTGAACCCGAAAGCTTGGTGAATCAAAATGATCATACAGATAATAACCCATAAAGATAAAAATGGGCGTATAGAAGAGACCATTTCGCGCTGTGAAAAATAGGTTGCTATAGATCTGGTAGCCTTTTAGAAGACTCGTGGTGTCCAGATAAGCCGAATAGGTCTCAATCAAGCCCCAGCAATAGAGGAGCAAGGTGATCAAACCTGCCCAAACCATGCCTAGGCGTTTGACCAATTGATTGACCAAAAGCAAGCCCAGCAGAAAAGCTGGGATATACCAGAGTTGGTAACACATCCCCAGATAGAGCAGAGCGATGAGGACGCCTGCTGGAAAGAGATAGACAGGGAGATGGAGACTAGAAAAAAAGACCCAGGCATAGGGAAGATAGACACAACTCCATAATAAATAGGTTTTTACGATTTTGACCAGATAGGCCTTCATTTTCCTTGCATCCCTTAGTGATTGCTTGAGGAAAAAGCTAGCACAGACGATAAAAAATGGCACCGCTAGCCGTCCAAGGATGCTCTTGAGTCCAAAATGCAGCGGTTCATAGGATGTTAAGCGACCACTATGCACCAAAATCACTGCAATCGCAAAGAGGTATTGAAAAAGACTAATACTGGAAGTGTTATAGAGGGATTTCTTTTGCATGTTCCTACTCCTTGCAAAATGCGGATTCTATGGTTATTTTAGCATGAAAGAGAGGACCAAGCAAGGAATCCTTGCCTCCTTATCTACCTTTTTTCCTCTATTTTTGATATACTCAAAGCATGCATAAACAAACAATTATTGATTTTAAAGAGCTTGGATTGAGACACCTTTTTACCGAGCCCATAAAGGAATTAAAAACCAGAGACATCGACCAAGTAGAGGCACTTCTTAAAGAATTGGAAACTTACCAGGAGGCTGGATTTTATGCCGTAGGCTATGTCAGCTATGAAGCCGCTCCTGCTTTTGAGAAAAAATTAGCCGTCCACCCAGCACCTCTCATGGGAGAGTATCTCCTCTATTTCACCATTCATGAGGAAGTCGAGACCCTTCCTTTCCCAGAGGACTACGAAGCTGTGGCTCTTCCAGCCAATTGGCAGGAAGAGGTCGAGGCTCCTGCTTATCAAAAAGCCATCGAGACCATCCAGCACCACATCCGCCAAGGGGATACCTATCAGGCCAACTACACCGTCCAGCTTTCTCAAGAGCTAGAGGAGGATCCTTTGGCCATCTACAATCGCTTGGTGGTAGAACAGAGGGCCCATTACAATGCCTTCATTCAGCACGATGATGTTGCCATTCTCTCCATCAGTCCAGAGCTCTTTTTTGAACAAGATGACAGGCTACTAATCACCCGCCCTATGAAGGGGACGACTCGTCGTGGGCTTACCAACCAAACAGATCTTCAAGAGGCTGCTTGGCTAGAAGCTGATCCCAAAAATCGGGCGGAAAACATGATGATTGTGGATCTCCTGCGCAATGACATGAATCGGATTTCGGAAATTGGAAGTGAGCAGGTGACCCGCCTCTGCCAAGTCGAGCAATACTCCACCGTTTGGCAGATGACGTCGACCATTGAAAGCCGCTTGCGACCCGAAGTCGATCTGGTCCAAGCCTTCCATGCCCTCTTCCCTTGTGGATCGATCACAGGCGCACCGAAGATTTCTACTATGGAAATCATCCAAAATACAGAGCTTGCTCCTCGTGGAGTCTACTGTGGCACGATTGGGATCCTTCTTCCAAAAGGGAAACGGATTTTTAATGTGGCCATCCGGACCCTTCAAATGCAGGGAGATCAAGCCATCTATGGCGTGGGAGGAGGCATCACTTGGGACAGCAAATGGGAAGGTGAATACCAGGAAACCAAGCAAAAATCGGCTGTCCTTTACCGGCAAGAGCCTCGATTTGAGCTTTTGACGACCGGTCGCATCCATCAAGGAGAACTGACCTTCCTAGAGCAACACCTGACCCGTTTGAGAGAGGCCAGCCGCTACTTTGCCTATCCTTTTAATGAGCCAAAACTCCTGAACGAACTTCAAGAACAACTCGCTCATGTAGATCCTAGCCTTGACTACCGTTGTCGCATTGCCTTGCAGAGAAACGGAACCATCCAGCTGACGATCACCGAGCTAACAGACTTGCCAGCTAGCTATCTACAGGCCCAATTGACCGAACAAAAGCTTGATCTAGCAACTCCGTTTACCTATTTCA
>CABREZ010000011.1 GCA_902470035.1 uncultured Streptococcus sp.
AACCACCGTTGATGATGTTCATCATTGGAGTTGGAAGAACTTTAGTGTTGAATCCACCAAGGTAGCTGTAAAGTGGGATTTCAAGGTAGTCAGCAGCAGCACGAGCTACAGCGATAGACACACCAAGGATTGCGTTCGCACCCAATTTACCTTTGTTAGGAGTACCGTCAAGAGCGATCATTGCACGGTCAATAGCTTGTTGATCACGAACATCGTAACCGATGATTGCTTCAGCAATGATGTTGTTTACATTGTCAACAGCTTTTTGAGTTCCAAGACCACCGTAACGAGATTTGTCACCGTCGCGAAGTTCAACTGCTTCGTGTTCACCAGTAGAAGCTCCTGATGGAACCATACCACGTCCGAAAGCACCTGATTCAGTATAAACTTCTACTTCAAGTGTTGGGTTACCGCGTGAGTCTAGGACTTCGCGAGCGTAAACATCAGTAATAATTGACATTTCTTACTCTCCTTTGAGTTTAAATTTTTTACACCTCTATGATACCTTAAAAATACGCGTTTTTCAAGAAAAAACGTTATCTTTGTGCAGATTTTCCTTAACTTTATCAAGAAATCGCTTTCTTTTTGTTTCGATCAGCCTTTATACGTTTGGCATTTTTAACCTAAAGTATGATATACTATTCTTATGACTGATTTATCTAAAGAAATTATGGAAAAGGCTAACGGTGGCCTAAAATTAAATCCTGATGAACAACGTCGCTTTCTAGGTACGTTTGAAGAGCGCGTTCTAGGATATGCCGATATAAAAACAAGCAATAGTCCTCAGCTTCAGAAGGGCTTTTTGAAGGTGCTGAAGAGTTTGAGTGAACAAGCTAACCCTCTCTTTGTAAAGATTTCCCCAAATGTTGATTCTAGTGTCCAGTTGAGCTATCTAAAACAAGCAAAAGAGTTCGGTTGCCAGGCTACTATTGTTTCGGAAGAGCATAACTCCTCTCCTTTTGGGCTCGTGATTCATACAGATGCACCAGTGAACACTACTGACAAGGACCTCCGAACTGCTTTTTCGGATCTCTGGGAGGAAGAAAAGAAGCCGACCAAACCTTCTCTTTGGAAAAAATGGTTTGGTTGATCAGAGCTGTCGCTTAGACATTTTATTAGTATTAAATATTAGATGGAAAAAAGCGGTTTAACCGCTTTTTTCTATGCTTAATAGATTTCCGATATTTCTAGCTGTAAAGATAAGATTTTCCCTCGCATTCTTCAGAAGTTGGTCTAAACTATCAGGATGTTTCGTAATGGAAAAGGCTGCGATTATATTTTCAAATGGAAGATTTGGTAAATCATCTGCAAGACTTCCACAAATGGCTATTACTGGAATTCCCTTTGGGGTTCTTCTCGCAACCCCTATCGGAGCTTTTCCGGATAGACTCTGATGATCCAGCCGCCCCTCACCGACAATAACCAAGTCTGCAGTTGCTACTTTTGTGTCAAAGCCAATCAAATCTAAACAGCTATCAATCCCTGATACCAGTCTCGCTTTCGCAAATGCACAAAGTCCAGCAGCAAGACCACCACCAGCTCCCATCCCTGCTTGGGTCAATACATTCGCACAGTTCTTTTCATAAAAGCTGTAAATAGCTTGATCTACTTGCTCAAACAAAGCAGGACTCAGTCCCTTTTGTTTTCCAAAGATATAGGTCGCTCCATCAAGTCCACATATAGGGTTCGACACATCTGCTAAGATATATATCTGGACATCCTCTGGAATCTTGATCGCTTCTTCTTTATGGATGGAATCCCATTCTAAAAGGCTTTGCCCACATGCCTTCAATTCCTTTCCTTCTCGATCATAGAATTTGTAGCCCAGACCTACTGCAAGTCCCAGGCCCCCATCGTTGGTCGCTGTTCCTCCAACCCCGATATAGATATCTTTTTTTCCCTGATTGATTAAATAACAAATCAATTCACCAATTCCTCGGGTCTCTAAGTCAAGTGGACGGCGTTGATCAACTGGAATCTTTCCTAAACCGATCAAGTCGGCTACTTCAAAGAGAGCCAGAGAATCCTTCTCCACATACCGCATTTCTACCGGCTTTCCAAATGGGCCTGTAACAAGGGTATTAGCTTCCTCTAATCCCAATGAGTAGTGGATGGCATCCACTGTCCCCTCCCCTCCATCTCCAACTGGACAGGGGACCGATTCTACATCAAGAAGAGACTGACGCAAGCCTTCTGCAATAACTTCCGCTACTTCTTTCGCAGGTAAGCACTCTTTGAATGAATCTGGAGCAATTAAAACTTTCATGGATTCATCTCCTATTTCTTTCTATGTTTCTATTTCTCCTCACACCTTCATCTCCATAAAAAAACATCCAGGAATATTCTCCTGGATGTTTTGGATTAGAATCGGATGGATTCTCTTGTTTTTTCAAATGAGGTAACAAATCTCTCTGTTACTCCTGGTTCTACTGTTTCCAATGCTTCTGAAATGACTTTGAATGAAGCAGGATAGTCATACTCTTTTTCAAAAATGTACAAGGCTTCATCAAACGCTGCTTGGACATGATCGTCGAATGAACGATAGCGATTTGAGTATTGAAGCAACTGCTCTGTTAGAGTAGCATATTGTACTAATTTGTAGGTTTCTTCCTCTAACTCTGTCATATCGTTGGTCAAAATATCCAGGAGACGGTTGGCGTTTTCAATATTGACACGACGACCTTCTAACTCAGCCAAGAGAGCTTCTGTGTTATCACTTGCAGTGAAGAAGATAGTAAGGAAGGATTGAGGAATTCCAGGTAAATTCCGCTTGTCCATGTAACGCTTAATGGCATGTAAACGGTTGGCGTAGATATTTACCTTTTGACGAGCATTGGTGTCGTCTTTCTCAATCTTAGACAAGGTTTCGCTCAATGCAATTTGATCATCTTCAATCTCTTTCAAACGTTCTTCAATCGCTTCTAACTCTTCTTGAAGGATAGAGTAGGCTTTTTGAGTTTCAGATGTATCCTTCAAGGCATCTTCTACAACGAGCTCTTGAGCTGTTAATTCAGCTTCCAACTCCTTCAAATGATTTTCCTTGAGTTCTTTGCTTTCAAATGTTTTGCTGAGACGTTCAACTTCTTCTGCTAAACTCTTGTTATTTTCCTTCGCATGGGCAAGGTAACCTGGTAAGGCTTTGACCAATTTTTCAACAACTTTGTGTGATTCAATCTCACGAGTGAAAATATCATACAAGGCGTTGATTTCTTCTTGAATCTGCTCATTTTCATAGAGCGCATTATCTAATTCAAGAGCAGCAACATTTTGTAGGTTGGCTTTCAAAGCTGCATGCAATTGTTGGAAACGTGCTTCCAAATCGGTCTCTGTAAAATGATAACCAGATTCCAAAAGTTTGCGATGCCCAGCTTCCAAATCTTCCAATTGATCAGGAAGAGTTGTTTGTACATCCTTCACAATTGCAGGAACTTTTTCAACAATATGCGTCAAGGCAACAATATGGTTTTCAGCTGTATCCAAAATTTCAGCAGCTTCAACAGGGTCACCTGATGAATTCAAGGTTACAAATTTTGAAAACTCAACTTGAATATTTTCAGCTTGCTTCTCAATTTCGGGAAGCGCTGGGCCGTATGCATCTGGATCAGAAGCTACTTGTTTTTGCAAGTTTTCAAACATATCCAAAGCATGAACAACCCGACCGCTATTCATTTCTTCTTTTTCTTTTAATTCAGATAAAGCTTGACGGATGGCCTTGATATCTTCATCAATCAATTGAACCTGACTCTCAATATTTCCAATCGCTTGCTTTGCTTTTAAGAAGCGGAAAGAATTGTTGTAGCCTTCTGCTTCAAAGAGGTTGTTCTCGATATCAGCAAAAGAATTGAGGGATAGGTCCACCCATTTTTGATTCCATTCACGAAATGCAACTTGACTTTGACCAATCAAATGCATATTCTTCACAGCCTCTACTTCATCATTTACCGGAAGGTTATACAACTCTTCTTTTCGTTCTTCCAGAGATGCCAGTAAGGCTTCGTTACGCTTTCTCAATAAGACTGCCACTACATATCCTAAAACCAAAAGGACCCCAATGACAATGATGAGAATAATTAGTCCACGAGACATATAAAAACTCCTTCATTAAATTACTTGAAAGTAATCGTAGTTATTATATCATAAATATTCGAATAATTGGCAAATATCGCAGAATTTTATACATCAAGTGTACTATATTCGGCATTTTCTTCGATAAATTCACGGCGAGGTTCTACTCGATCTCCCATGAGCATATCAAAGATCTTATCTGCTTCTGCTGCATCATCAACTGTTACACGCGCCATGAGGCGGTGTTCTGGGTTCATCGTTGTTTCCCAGAGCTGATGATCATCCATCTCACCCAAACCTTTGTATCGTTGAATCGTTGGTTTGGAACGACCTTCAGAATAGCGCTCCAAGGCTTCAGCCAATTCTGCTTCTTGGTTGGCTCCTGGTTGGATGTATTCTTTGATTTCACTACCGACTTTTACACCATAGATTGGTGGTTGGGCGATGTAAACATAGCCTGCCTCCAAAACTGGTTTCATATAGCGATAGATCAAGGTTAAGAGGAGGGTTCGAATATGAGCTCCATCGACATCGGCATCTGTCATGATGACTAATTTTTGATAACGGGCTTTCGATACGTCAAATTCTGCACCAAAACCGGTTCCCATAGCTGTGAAAAGACTGCGAATTTCTTCATTGGCTAAAATCTTATCCATGCTGGCTTTTTCCACGTTAAGGATTTTCCCACGAATAGGGAGGATCGCTTGGAACTCGCGGTTTCGACCTGATTTAGCAGATCCTCCGGCAGAGTCCCCTTCGACGATGAAGAGTTCTGTCTCAGCTGGATTGTTAGATGAACAGTCTGCTAATTTACCAGGGAGGTTTGAGATTTCTAAACCAGATTTCTTACGGGTGACTTCACGGGCGCGCTTAGCAGCAACACGCGCTTTGGCAGCCAAAATTCCCTTTTCGACAATTTTCTTGGCAATCTGCGGATTTTCCAACAAGAAATCAGAGAAGGCATCGCTGAACAAGCGGTTGGTAATCTTCACCACTTCAGAGTTTCCAAGTTTGGTCTTGGTTTGTCCCTCAAACTGTGGATTTGGGTGTTTGACAGAAATCACTGCTGTCAAGCCTTCCCGAACATCTTCCCCTGTTAGATTTTCTTCATTGTCCTTGAGAAGTTTATTCTTACGCGCATAATCGTTGATAACACGGGTCAAAGCTGTACGGAAACCTTGTTCATGAGTTCCCCCTTCATGGGTATGGATGTTATTGGCAAAACTCATGACGGTTTCGTGATAACCAGTCGTGTACTGCATGGCTACTTCAACTGTGATATCATCCAATTCTCCATCGGTATAAATCGGAGTTTCGAAGATGACATCCTTGTTTTCGTTGATGTATTCTACATAACTAGCAATCCCACCCTCATAGTGGTAGTCTTTCGTTTGCTCCTGTCCTGCACGCTTGTCTGTGATCGAGATGCGTAAGCCACGGTTCAAGAAGGCTAGCTCTTGAATCCGCTTGTTCAACTTGTCAAAGTCAAAGACGGTTGTCTCTGTGAAGATTTCTGGGTCTGGAGTAAAGTGAACGGTTGTACCAGTTCGATCTGTTTCACCAACCACTTCAAGATCTGCAACGACTTGACCGCGTTTGTATTCTTGGTAATGAATTTGGCCATTCTTATGGACATGAACATCTAACTGAGTTGACAAGGCATTTACGACAGATGATCCAACTCCATGGAGTCCACCAGATACCTTGTACCCACCACCGCCAAATTTTCCTCCCGCATGGAGAACGGTAAAGACAGTCTCAACCGCTGGACGACCCGTTTTTTCTTGAATGTCAACCGGAATCCCCCGTCCATCATCGACGACTGTAATCGAATTGTCCTCTTCGATAAAGACTTCGATATGGCTAGCAAAGCCTGCAAGGGCCTCATCGATTGAGTTATCGACGATTTCCCAGACCAAATGGTGAAGACCTTCTTTAGAAGTGGATCCGATATACATCCCCGGACGCATCCGAACTGCTTCTAAACCTTCTAAAACCTGAATCTGACTGGCATCATATTCTTGACCAGTCGTTTCTTGCTTCAATTCTTCTGTCATTCTTTCCCTTTTCTAATTAAAAATATAGGCACTTAATTGATCCATTGAGTCGAACAAATAGGTCGCCATGCCAGCTCTCTGACCAGCTTCGATATCGATCGGGCGATCTCCAATCACCAAGCCAGACTCAATTGCATACTTGTCTTTTAGATACAACATGGAAGTAGGATCTGGTTTACGTGGAAAACCATCATCAGCTGTCACAACTTCTGTAAAGTAATGACGAATCCCTGTTTTTTCTAAGATGGTCTCTACATGATGGTCACGGTGAGAAATCAAAAAATGACGGGCTCCGACCACTGTCAGACGATGCAATAACTCCTCAGTCCCCTCGAATAAGCAGGGGATTTCAAGAGCTTCTTTCTCTCGCTGTTTATACTCTCCCAGAAAGTCTGGAAGGTCTGCGGCAAACTGCTGAACAGCATAATCCGTGGAAACCTTTAAAGCTGCATAAACAGAATCATGATCAGCCTCCCTTTGGAAATACTGTAAGGTCGCTACAAAAGCTTTTGTAGAGGTCTCATAATTGTCCAATAAAGTCCCACCAAGATCCCATATAAAATCATGATAATCCATAGCTTCAATTATACCATATTTTTCAAAAAATTGCTTGTAAAGTCAATGTTTTCACGGTTTTTTTACAGTCATCTCCCACCTATTTTACTTTCATTCAAAAAGCATTTATATTTTAAGAAATCTAGACGATAAAAAAATGAAGACAGGAAATTCCCTACCTTCATTTTTCATCTCACCATCTATGGGGCCGATGTCCCAAAAACATCTTGATAGAGCATGCCTGCTCTTAATTTTGCTGCATCCCCACCAAAATGGTTGACCAATGCATAAGAAAAAGCCAGTGCAGTTGCAGGACCCCGACTGGTCAAGATGTGACCATCCTGAACCACTGCTTCTTTCACATAGTGTCCTGTTACAATTTCTTTTTCAAAGCCATCATAGCAGGTGTAGTGTTTTTCATCTAACACTCCTGCCCGATCCAACACAATCGGAGCTGCACAAATAGCTGCTAGACTTTTCCCTTGTTCATGGGCTTCTTTTAAAGACTGAATCAAGCCTTCATGGTCGCGTAGATTCGCCGCACCAGGCATCCCTCCTGGAAGGACAATGCCATCAAAATGATCCAATGAACCGGACCAGATTTCATCTACCTTCACTGTGATACCATGAGAACCTGTCACTTCTGGATCAAATCCAACCATTTGGCACTCGATTGCTGCTCTTCGCAAGACATCGACAACGGTCAAGGCCTCTATTTCCTCAAACCCACTTGCTAACATAACTGCTACTTTTGACATATCAAATGATTCCTTTCTCTTGTAGCCGACTGAGTTGTTTTTGCCTCAATAGTCGACTTTCTTTTTTTCGTTCTTCTGTCACTCGATTTTGATGGCTCATGGATAACAATAAGCCAATCCCAATGAGGTTACTTACAATAGCGGATCCCCCTTGTGAGATAAAAGGCAAGGGAATTCCAGTGAGAGGCAAGATCCCCGTCACCGCCCCAATGTTCTCAAATATGTGGAAGACCAACATCATGATGAAACCTGTTGAGATATAGGTGTAAAATTGATTATTGGATTTCAGAGTAATTCGCAACATTTTATAAACTAAAAACATGTATAAGAGAAGGAGACCCAGTCCTCCTACAAATCCAAAATCTTCCGCAATGACCGTAAAAATCATATCACTCTCCCGGACAGGGATCAAAAGGTTGGATACATTAAAGCCTTGGCCCAATAAACCACCGCTTGCGATTGCCAACTGTCCTTGAGCCTGTTGGAAAGTCATGGTTTGTGCATAATCAAAAGGATTTAACCAGGCTAAAATACGATTCATCTGATAGGTGGGCATCCCCAGAGTTTGATGAAGAAAGGCCCGCCCACCGTTTGATAGAAAGATGGCCAAAAAGAGAGCGATTCCCCCTGTGAGGGTTAAAAAGATTGGTAAAATGATTTTCCAGGAGACCCCTGAGATGAGGACTACCCCTGAGAAAATCGCCATAAATACCAAGGAGGTTCCAAAATCATGTTGGAAGGCTAAGAGCCCAATAACCGGTACGGTATAGGCAGCAATTTGTAGAATGAGAGAAAAGTCTTTTTTTAGCGTTCGCTCTTCTTCCCTATTGTTTCGTAAAAAATGAACAATCGAACGAGAGACCATCAAGATATAAGAAATTTTCATAAATTCTGATGGTTGAAAGAGGCTAATCTCCTTATAGGATACCCAGTTTTTAGAACCAGTCGAAGCAACCAAGTTTGGGTTGTAAAAATAAAGGGGCAAGACCATTAAGACCAAACCAAAGACATACAAATAAGGCGTCACTTTCCATAAAAATTCTGTATTAAAGAGCATGACGACAAAACTAATCATACAGCCCAAAACAATCCAGGCAACCTGTTGGCCTAAAATGGGCCAAACCAGGTCAGGATAATCATTTGAAACTGCAATGTAGACTGCCACCACTCCAAATGCCAACAATAACAAAACAGTGGTGATCAAGGAGAAATCTCCTCTAAGTTTGAAAGACTGACGTCTCTTCATTTTATCTCCCTTTCATTTAGATTCCTAAAAAGTGTTGAAGTAGCAGACTAGAAATGGATACAGCTACCCAGGCAACAAGCCCGATAAGAAGAGGAGCTAGCCCTTGCTTGCGGAAGGCTTGAATAGACACATGACTGCCAATACCAACCAAGGCCATGGCCATCAAATAGTGTGACAACCACTTACAGAAGGGGATCCAAGAACTTGGAAACCAGCCAAAGGACGTCACTAAAGAGGCCAAAAGGAAGTAGAAAATAAACCAAGGAACAATTTTACTCAATTTCACTTGCTTCCCTTCTCGACCCTGTTTCGACCGTCCTAGAAGTTTTAGTCCCAACATCCCAAAACAGATCGGAATAATCATCAAAGCTCGGGTCAACTTCACAACCGTAGCCACTTCACCAGCTGCTTTACTATAGGAAAATGCGGCCGCTACAACAGATGAAGTATCATTAATGGCCGTTCCTGCCCAAAAACCAAATTGCCGATCCGTCATAGCAAGCAGGTGACCAAAGAAAGGAAAGAGGAAAACCGCTAGGATATTAAAGAAAAAGATAGTCGACATAGACAGAGCAATATCATTTTCATCAGCTTCTAGAACAGGAGAGGCTGCAGCGATTGCAGAACCTCCACAAATTGCTGTCCCCATTCCAACCAAGGCTGTTAGGATCTTTGGAGCTTTTAAGAGGTAACCCACTGCAAAAGCAGAGAGAAAGGCAATACTGATGGTCGGTAAACTAATGACCAAAGAAGACAGCCCCAATTGGGTCACCTTTTGAAAGGACAAGGTAAAGCCCATCAAGATAATCGAATATTGCAAGAGTTTTTTCCCTGAATAGGCTAGACCCGGCCTACTATTTTGAGGAAAGAGTTGACTAGCATTCAAGAGAATCCCACATAGGATAGCAAAGAGACTAGATCCAAGGATAGGCACTGCTTTTCCTAATAGCATAGATAGTCCTGCTCCAATAGCTGCAATCATAACACCTGGAATATACGGGCTCCAATTAGTTTTATTATTCATTTCAACTCCTAAATTGTTCAACAACTTCTTTTACCTCTCCTGTCTTAGCAATGACAAGAGGAGCTATTTTCTCAAGACTGGCTTGGATCTGCGAGCCATATTGACGGTTTAATAAGCGTTGATCTAATAAAATGACCAGAGATTCTTGCTCGCTCGAACGACTCGAGCGTCCAAGAGCCTGCTTCAAGCGTAAGATAGCTAGTGGCAAACTATAATCATAGAAAGGATTTTTCCCTTCTAGACGCAAGGTCTCATGCAGCTTTTGTACAAAGAAGTCACTTGGATTATCAAAAGGAATGCGAGGAATGACTTGAATGATTTTTGCTTGCTGGGCAAAATCGACTCCCTCCCAAAAACTACCGGATCCTAAAAGGACAGAAGCTTCCCCTCTATCAAATCGCCGTTTAATATTTGCCGCTTCGCCATTTTTATACTGAGCCAGATGGCTCACTGTCATCTGATGTGAAGTCGCTAGAAGCAAGTCTTTGGACGTAAACAAGGCAAAGAGAGGCAAGCCAGTAGCTGCTAGCTCATTCAAATATCCTGCTAAAGAGATTGCTAATTCCTCTTGAGTCAGGTTGGTTAAATCAGGAAATTCTCGATCGATAAAGATGGTTTGACCTTGATGATAGGATAGTTCTTTCCCGATGAATTGGTAGTTCTCAATTCCTAAAATCGAAGCTAGATTGACCTTTTTACTAATCGATAAGGTAGCTGAGACCAAGAGAAGTCTGGTGGTCGTCGGAATAAAGTCCTGAAGGGAAACTAATCCCTCTCTTCCAGACTGCAAGCGAATCATCGGATGCTGGTCCTCTTGTGTCCGATCCATCCAAAAAATTTGAAAACGAGGATCAAAGACCGTTTTTAATTCCGCTAAAACTGGACTGTCTAGTTCAGATAAATCCTGGCGAATCTTTTTCACCTGTTCCGCTGTTAGTTCGACCTTTCTGCTACCCGATTCAAGATGTTTGAGTAGAGCATTCAATTCAAATTGGAGACTTTCAAGGATCCGTCGTTTCAACAAGGATTTTTCTATTTCAATCTCCCGTTGCAGATCTAGCATGAAATCTGATAAGGATAAGGAAGCCCTTGAAAACTGCTCCAATGAAAAATAAAGTTTTTGTGCTTCATCAACCACTAGAGTCCGATTTTCTATTAGAGAAGGATCATCCTCTAATCGAGTCAATAAATAGGCATGATTGGTGAGCAAGACTCGACTCATTTTAGCTTTTTCCTGACCGAGACGCCAAAAATCTTCTGTGTAAAATAAAGATTTTTTTGATAGTTTCCCATCATGACGGATTCGTTGAACAAAATTCCCGTAGCGATGAAGCTGCCCCACTTCGTTTAGATCACCCGTCCTTGTTTGGGTCAACCAGACTAGCAATTGCATTTTGAACCGATTCAAGAGACGATTTTCTTCTGGTTCATGAAGCATTTTAAAGAACTCATCCAACTTTAAATAATTTTGAGGACTTTTTAAACTATGAAAAGAGGTCTGAAAAACGGCCTCAATTTTCTTTGCTTCCTGTTGCATGATTTGGTCTTGCAAGACCTTGGTCGGAACACTAACAACAATCTGGTCCTTTGTATGCGCTAGTATAGGAAGAAGGTACCCATAGGTTTTTCCAATACCAGTAGGTCCCTCGACAAAGGTAGCTATATTTCTAGAGGACTGAAGACTTTCTTCAATCGACTGAGCAAACTCTTTCTGCAAGGGGCGGGGTTCCATCCCCATTAACTGGATATTAATAGCAAACTGATCAGAAAAATTCTTAGCATCTCTTCTCATAAGAGGCTTACGAAGAAAAATCCCATGGTGGGATGTCAAGTCCTCATCATGAAAAGCTAGCGTATCCTCGAAAGCATCCTCCATCAAGAGTCTCGATTCGTAAATTAGATTATCAGAAAATGACAGCAAGGTTTCCACCAATTCTCTTGGTAGGGAAGCAATCGTTTCACGAATCTTAAGAAATAGCTTTGCGGTTGCTTGAGCATCTGAGATGGCTGAATGAGCATGGTCTAAGGGAATCGCAAATTCTTCGCATAGGCTACTTAAATTGTATCTTTCTAAAGTTGGGAAAAAGACTTGAGCCAATTCAACCGTGTCGATCCGGGGTGTTATGAGCTCAAATCCTTCCCAAAACAAAGATTCTGCCAAGAGATTAGCATCAAATTTGACATTATGAGCCACAAAGACAGCATCTTCTATCAGTTCGTATACTTCCCTGGCTACCTGAGAAAAATCCGGTGCCTTCTTTAGTTGCCGATTGGTAATTCCAGTCAGTTGGCGAATATGTTCATCTAGTTCCTCATGCGGGTTGACGTCTGTCTCATAGCTCTCTACAATCTGCCCATCTTGAATGATGACAATCCCGATTTGAATAATTTTTGCATTGCTGCTAGCACTGGTCGCTTCCAGGTCCACGACAGCATATTTTCTTTTAACATTCGTCGTCATAGCACTTAAAATTATATCATTTTCCGACTCGCTTTGCTTGGTATTTTAATGACATTGAAGGAGCTAAATTCAACCAAGCGATAATTCTTCGGTCTCCAGAGGCGTTTTAGTCAGCTATTTTACCATATTTTTGATAGACTAATAGAGAAAGGAGCTCTTATGAAAATCCACCGCATTGTCAACCCCATCGCTTATGAAAACACCTACCTACTTGAAAATGAAAATGATCTTCTCGTTGTTGATCCTGGTAGTGCCTGGGAGAATATTCGAAACCGCATTGATCAGCTCGCAAAACCAATTGCTGCTATTCTCCTCACCCATACCCACTACGACCATATCATGAGTTTAGAGAAGGTGCGGGAAACTTATGGCCATCCACCTGTTTATGTAGATGCTCATGAAGCGACCTGGCTCCAAAGTCCTGTGGACAATCTTTCCGGACTAGACCGCCATTCTGATTTAATGGATGTGGTCTGCCAGCCAGCCGAAGAGCATTTTAACTACCAAACAGATTATCATTTGAAGAATTTCCATTTTTATGTCCTTCACACACCAGGACATTCCATCGGAGGGGTCTCCTTGGTCTTTCCTGATGACCACTTTGTCTTGACAGGAGATGCTCTTTTCCGAGAAACTATTGGACGGACCGATTTGCCGACAGGAAGTGGTCCCCAACTCCTTGAAAGTATTGAGACACAATTACTCACTCTTCCATCCTCTTATACAGTTTACCCAGGACATGGTAATGACACCACCATCGGTCATGAAAAAATGTTTAATCCCTTCTTTCGAAATCGTTAAAAAGGAAGTTCAGATGAACTTCCTTTTTTGTATATTCTTAAATCTTCAAGAAACGTCTCATTGAAATTGATGAGCCAATCGCTCCGATTAAAATACCGAGACCAAACAGTCCTCCGACCATAATCGGAACAAGAAGGTTTGGACTATATAAGAACAATTTCTGATCTTGTAGGGTATTGTACATAGACTTGTAGACAATATTATAGACATAATAAAGCAAGAGAGCTGGTGGAATTGCACCAATCAAGCCAATCCAGGCACCTTCCAGAAGGAATGGAGCACGAATATAGCCACTCTTAGCACCTACCAGACGCATAATCTTGATTTCTCGACTTCGTGAAATAATGGTAATCCGAATCGTATTAGAAATCAAGAAGACCGCGATAAAGATTAGTAAACCAGCACCAATCAAGCCCCAAATACGGATGAAGTTCCCGAGAGCAAAGAGACGTTGAGTATCAACTCCTCCATCTTTTACTTCAGATACCCCTTCGATTTTCTTAGCGGCCTTGGAAACTTCTTTTACATACTTAGGAGCCGTTGTCTCTACAAAATAGGCATCATAGAGTGGATTGGCATCACCGTCAAAAATTTTCCAGTTGTTACCGGCAGTCTTGATCAAGTTTTCATATTGTTCTTCCTTGCTGGAGAACTCAACCTTATCAACATTCTTCATGGCTGTCAACGCATTATAGACTTTCTTGTAGTCCTCATTATCAACCATCTGGCCTTCTTTTTCAATCTGCTGGCTTTGATCTTGGATATCCTTGCGCATATAGACAACAATCCGTACACTATTTTGAATATCATCTGATAGCTTGATCGTATTCGCAATAACTGAGGCAAAAATCGCTACAAGTCCAAGTGTAATCATCACCGAACTAACTGCAGCAATGGTCATCCAGCCATTCCGTTTTAAACTTTTAAATGATTCAATGAGATGGCGGAAAAATCTTCTAATCATCGTATCCGTACTCTCCTTCCGCTTCATCCCGTACAACACGGCCATTTTCAATGGCGATAACACGGTGACGAAGTGTATTTACAATTTGGCTATTATGAGTTGCCATCAAAACAGTGGTACCTTGCAAATTAATTCGCTCTAAGAGATTCATAATTTCCCAAGAGTTATCTGGGTCCAAGTTCCCTGTTGGTTCGTCCGCAATCAATACTTTAGGATTGTTGACGATGGCACGCGCGATAGCGATCCGTTGTTGTTCACCACCTGAAAGCTCATTTGGGAATGAACGAACCTTGTGTTTCAAACCAACAAGATCCAAAACTTCCATTACGCGTTTTTTAATGTTTCTACGACGCTCTCCAATTACTTCCATTGCGTAGGCAATATTTTCATAAACAGTCTTTTTAGGAAGCAATTTGTAGTCTTGGAAGACTACCCCAACGTTCCGACGCAACATCGGAATATCACGTTTTTTGATTTTATCTAAATCAAAACCAGCAACTTTCAAGCTACCTTTATCATGCTTCACCTCACGGTAAAGTAAGCGAATAAAGGTTGATTTACCTGCACCAGAAGGTCCTACAATATAGGCAAATTCTCCTGGTTCAATATGAACGGTCACTCCTCGAAGAGCTGTCGTTCCGTTGTCATACTTTTTGACAACATCTTTCATTTCAATCATTGACATGTATTGAAAATTCCTTTCCACATTTTATATAGAAGGAGGACTTTAATTGAGACGCCATTTTAAATAGGCATCAATAAAGCCATCAATATCTCCGTCCATTACTTTATCAACTTGGGCTACTTCATAGCTTGTACGGTGGTCTTTCACCATGGTGTATGGAGTAAAGACGTAGGAGCGAATCTGACTTCCCCAGGTGATTTCTTTTTTATCACCCTTTAAGGAATCCACTTCAGCTGCCTTCTTTTCTTGCTCCAATTGATAAAGTTTTGCCTGCAACATTTTCATTGCACGGTCACGGTTTCCGTACTGAGTCCGGTCAACTGTCGAAGCAACCACAATCCCTGTCGGGATATGGGTCAAACGAACACCTGTTGAAACCTTGTTGACATTCTGTCCACCAGCTCCACCCGAACGGAAGGTATCCATCTTGATATCGTCATCTCGGACTTCTACTTCAATTGTATCATCCAATTCTGGCATGACTTCAACTGACGTGAAGGAAGTATGGCGACGTTTAGCTGAGTCGAATGGCGAGATTCGTACCAAACGGTGAACGCCCATTTCAGATTTCAACAACCCATAGGCATGCGGTCCTTCGAAAGACAGCGTAACAGATTTAATCCCAGCCTCGTCTCCTGCCTGGTAGTCCAAGACTTCCACCTTGAAACCATGAGCATTTCCGAAGCGAGTATACATCCGAAGAAGCATATCTCCCCAGTCCTGAGCCTCAGTACCTCCAGATCCCGGATGGATTTCCAAGATTGCATTATTATTATCATAGGGTTCTGACAAGAGAAGCGTCATTTCATAACTGGTCATCATCTTATCCAACTCTATCAACTTCTCTTCTAGCTCTTCGTGAACGGATTCATCTTCTGAGAGAAACTCAAGAAGGATTTCGGATTCATCAAACAAGTCTGTCATTTGATGGAAATTCTCATAGGTTTGTTTCAACTCATTTAATTCCTGGGACGTTTTTTGCGCTGCAATATTATCATCCCAAAAATCAGGTTCTGTCATTTTGTTTTCCAAAATGGCAATTTCTTCTTCCAGACCCTCTAAGTCAAAGAGACCCCCTGAAAGAAGCTAATTTTTCACGATTCGCGTCAATTTTCTGACGGATTTCTGAAATATCCATAAGTACCTCTTTCTAAGTATCAGTCTATTATACCACAAACCCCATCATTTGCACATAGTAAGAGATAGTAGGAATCATTTGACCACAAAAAATCGCATAAAACCAAGCTGTTGTCACCTCCTTTGTTACATAATTGTTAGATTTGTTACATGTTAGTTAACTTTCTTTTTCTTATCAACTTATGATACACTAGTGATATGACACGTATTGGTTTTATGAGTGACCTACACCTGGATTCCAATCAGTTTGGCGAGACCGAACGCATGCAACTCCATCAGGTCCTAAAAGAAGAACAAATTGATCACCTTCATCTAGCTGGCGACATTTCCAATGACTTTAAGCAGATAAGTCTCCCCTTTATTCAGGACCTCCAAAGACAGATTCCTGTCTCCTTTAACCTGGGTAATCACGATATGCTATCTCTTTCAGAAGCAGAAATCAAACAGTACGATTTTCAAGTCCAGACCTTTGGGGATAGCCATTTAGTCAGTCTTGCTGGTTGGTACGATTATAGCTTTGTCCCTGAAAAGAGCACGGAGGCCCACCTGCGTACTAAAAATACTTTCTGGTTTGATCGAAGATTGGAACGTCCTTTCGATGATCAAACCATCACGCAAGAAGTCCTCTCCCAATTGGATCAGGTCCTCGCTTCTTTAGATGGTAGAATCATCGTCGCTCTTCACTTTGTTCCCCATAAGGACTTTCTCATTAGCCACCCCTACTTTCAGAAATTCAATGCCTTCTTAGGCAGTCAAGTTTTTCACGATCTCTTTATAAAACATAAGGTATCGGACGTGGTCTTTGGCCACTTGCACCATCGCCATCCTTCCAGAGTCATCGATGGCATCCAATACTTCACGAGACCCTTAGGCTATATCCGTGAGTGGCAACTGACAGAAGACTTTTTCAAGGATTTTCCTCAGTACAAGATTCCCCAAATGTATCGTCTTCATAAACGCTACAATGCAGTGAAAGACTTAGCTGAATTTCATCAATACAAAAGACAACATTTAGCAAGCGAATTTCGTCAGGCTTTAACCATCCTTGACTGCTAAAAAGAAAAGATTTCGACCCCATAGGGAATCGAAATCTTTTTTCGTTAAAATTGCTTATGCTTCTGTTTCAAGGAGATTCTTTGCAACAAGGGCTGCCAAGACACCACCAACGATTGGAGCAAGGATAAAGATCCAAATTTGTTGAAGGGCTGCACCACCTACAAAGAGAGCAGGAGCCAAGCTACGAGCTGGGTTAACAGAAAGACCTGTAATGTTCAAACCAACAAGAATGATCAAGGTCAAGCTCAAACCGATCACAAGACCAGCGATCTTCCCGTTTCCTTTAGAAGCTGATGTCACTGTCATGATGACCAAGATAAAGATAAAGGAAGCAATCACTTCAAACAAGAAACCGCCAAATGGAGTCACTCCTTTAGCCAAGGCATTTTCACCAAGACTAGCTGTTGACATACCTGAATTGGACAAAAGGAAGAAGACAGAAACAGTCGCAATGAAAGCTCCCACTACTTGCGCCACAATGTAATTGACCAAGTCTTTTGAAGACAAGCGTTTGTTTACAAACATAGCAATGGAAACAGCTGGGTTCAAGTGAGCACCAGAAACAGTCCCAATGGAGTATGCAGCTGCAACAATTGACAAACCGAATGCCAAGGCAATTCCTAAATGCCCTAGTCCTTCAGTTCCATTTCCAAAAACATCTGCGCCAGTCCCGAGAAAGACAAGCATAAATGTGCCGATTACTTCAGCAAAAAACTTTTTCATAATATAGTTTCCTTTCTTCAAACTGTTGTCTAGTTTATCAAAAATCAAGTCTGGGCTCAAGAAATATGCCCAGACACCTCTGCACACAAAAAAAAGCCATCCGAAGATGACTTTTCAATGCTTAAATGGCGTTTTTATCTTTTCCGAGTGCTCGTTGAACAGCTTTAACGATTTCAACCAAAACAACAATCATAAGGGCACCTACAGCAACAACCAACCATTGTGTCAAGCTCAAATGAGACACGTGGAAGAGTTTATTGAATCCAGGTACCATAATGGTCGCCATTAAAAGAATGAAGGCAACTGGGATAGACCAGTTAAAGGTCTTGTTCTTGAATAGTCCCACTTTAAAGATGGATTGGTAAACGGATTTAACGTTAAAGGCATGGAGCAATTGGATCAATCCAAGAGTTGCAAAGGCCATAGTCAATGCGTCAGCATGGATTTCTGCACGAGTAGAGTGTTCAGGAGAAATCAAAGCCCAACCATAGACACCAAGAACTAGCATAGTTTGGAAGATCCCTTGATAAAGGATAGCCCCAAAGACACCACCATCAAAGAAGTTAGACTTACGACCACGAGGTTTGTGGGTCATAACGCCTGGCTCAGCAGGCTCTACCCCAAGAGCGATAGCTGGTAAAGTATCAGTTACCAAGTTGATCCAGAGAAGATGCACTGGTTGCAACACATCCCAACCAAAGAGGGTTGCAAAGAAAATCGTGAAGACCTCAGCCATATTGGCAGACAAGAGGTATTGGATGGATTTTTGGATATTGGAGAAGACCTTACGTCCTTCTTCTACTGCTACAATAATAGTGGCGAAGTTATCATCGGCAAGGACCATATCCGAAGCCCCCTTAGAAACTTCTGTACCTGTAATCCCCATACCGATACCAATATCTGCTGTCTTAAGTGATGGCGCATCGTTAACTCCATCACCAGTCATGGCAACAACCTTGCCTTCTTTTTGCCAGGCTTTCACGATCCGAACCTTATGTTCAGGTGATACACGAGCGTATACAGAGTATTGTTTGAAGACTTTTTGGAATTCTTCATCAGAGAGTTCGTTCAACTCAGCACCAGTGAGGACATGGTCTTCTGTATCATTTGGATCAATGATCCCCAAACGTTTGGCAATAGCTTCTGCTGTATCTTGGTGGTCACCCGTGATCATGATCGGACGGATGCCCGCTTCCTTAGCGACACGAACAGCTTCTGCAGCTTCTGGACGCTCAGGGTCGATCATGCCGACCAAACCAGAAAAGATGAGGTCAGATTCAACAATTTCAGATTCCAAGGTTGGAATTTCCTTACTTGTCTTATAAGCCATCATCAAGACACGAAGGGCTTGTTTAGCTAAGTCTTTGTTAGTAGCAAGGATAGCATTTTTATCTTCTTCTGTGATGGGGCGAACTTCCCCATTGACTTCAATACGAGTCACGCGCTTGAGCAATTGGTCAGGGGCACCCTTGACAGCGATAAAGTAAGAACCATCTGCTTCCTTATGAATGGTAGACATGAGCTTACGGTCTGAGTCAAATGGCAATTCAGCCACACGTGGCTCATCCTTCAAGACTTCACGAACATCAAAGTTGTGGTCCAAACCAAACTGTACAAGAGCTGTCTCAGTTGGATCCCCAATCAGCTTGCCAGATGGATCCACCTTGGTGTCATTTGCAAAGTTCATGATACGAAGGGTATTGTTGCTAGCAGCAATCTCGGATGCTGAGCTTTGCAATTGACCGTTGGTATAAACTTTTTCAACCGTCATTTGGTTCATAGTCAAAGTACCTGTTTTATCAGA
>CABREZ010000012.1 GCA_902470035.1 uncultured Streptococcus sp.
CTTTTACAGCCCTACTCAACTGTGCGGAGGTGGGACGACGAAATCGAATTCTAACGAATTACCGATTTCTGTCCCACTCTCTTTTTCATCGATTTCAAATAATCGCTATTTTCGTCTGGCTAGTGTATAATAAATATAAAAAGAAAGAGGTGTCTTATGGCTTCAAAAATGTTACACACTTGTTTGCGAGTGGAGAATTTAGAAAAATCAATTGCCTTTTATGCAGATGCGTTTGGCTTTAAGGAATTGCGTCGCAAAAATTTTCCTGAATACAAATTTACGATTGTTTATCTTGGTTTAGAAGGGGATGATTATGAGTTGGAATTAACTTACAACTATGATCATGGTCCTTACATCATTGGAGATGGCTTTGCCCATGTTGCCTTGAGTACGCCAGACCTTGAAGCCCTTCATGCGGAGCATAAGGAAAAAGGTTACCAAGTGACAGATCCTAAAGGCTTGCCAGGAACTCTTCCAAACTATTACTTTATTGTGGACCCAGATGGCTACAAAGTCGAAGTGATTCGTGAAAAGTCCTTATAATCAGCACCATATAACTTGTAATAAAGAGCAGATGTGACTACATCTGTTCTTTTTTTCTGCTTGAAAGTTGCCGGTTCAAAGTGACAGGAGATAGGACTGAGCTACTTTAATTTTCCTTCCATATTTTAGTTTTTATTTTCTAGATTCTAGAGTTTTCTACTGTTTTTTGGTGATAAAATTGCTATAATAAGAGTATGAAGAAATCCTATTTGAAAATACTTATCCTCATCCTTCTGAATCTCTTTTTTATCGGGGGGATTTATCTTGCTTATCAGAAGATTGAGGAAGCACGCGCTATCAAAAATTATAATCAACAGTTTTCCAAAGCAATCCAGGAAGAAGAAGCAGTTGAAAAAGACAAAGATACCATTCTTCAAAAAGGAATGGTCGGTCAATCTTATGTTGCTGCCTACTACCCGAAAAATAACGAAGAACCTATCGCAGTGGTCAAAGAGAGAATTTTGGCTGACGTAGGCTCTCTTCCCCAAGAAGAGAAGAAGAATCAGCAAGCAAAAGAGCTATTGTTCTATCATACCGAACGCTCAGAAGACCCATTTGTCGGGGTTCACCCTTATCAGGTGAAGAAGACCCAGTACAAGTGGAAAAACGGTAAGTTCATCAAAGATGGGATCGACAAACTTCCCCTCCTTTATCTAACGGATGAGGGGACGGTCTTCCAATTCTCCCAATTGTTTACGGATGCTGATCTAGCCAAAGAAACCCTCTTAACAGAGTTGCGCTCTCAGCTGGTCTTCCTACAGTTAGGGGAAGATCGAATTGAAGAGCTAATGCAAGCTGTCTCAGCAAGTGATATGGCAAGCTGGCAGTTCACCTACAATCAAGGGGTTCTTTCTATCACCCTTCCAGTTACTATTGAGGGCATGGAAACCTTCGATATGCCCCTTTCGAAGCTCTATGATGTGATTGATTCTGCTCGCCTGAATCCTGGAGATCGTGAAACTTATGAGGCCTACCAAACCCAACGTCACGCTAAGATGGTTGCCTTGACTTTTGATGATGGTCCAGATCCATCGACGACTCCTCAAGCCCTGGATATCCTCAACAAGTACCATGTTAAAGCGACTTTCTTTATGCTTGGGAAGAATGTCTCTGCCTATCCAGAAGTGGCTAAACGGGTCCGTCAGGAAGGACATGAAATCGGGATCCATACTTGGAACCACCCTGTCTTAACTAAGTTGCCTTTGGAGTCAGCTCAAAAAGAAATCATGGATACCAAAGAAGTGATTCAAAAGGTGACTGGAGTGCAAACGAAGATTACTCGTCCTCCGTATGGTTCGATTAATAGTGCCATTCAATATGCAGTGGATCAAGCCTTTATCATGTGGGATGTGGACACCTTGGATTGGAAGAGTCATAACACCGAAGCGATCTTAGCAGAGGTGAAAAAACAAGTCAAACCAGGATCAATTATCCTGATGCATGATATTCACCAAACTTCGATCAATGCTCTCCCAGCTGTGATCCAATACCTTCAATCGCAAGGCTACACTATCGTCACAGTTGATGAACTCTTAAACCACCAAGTGGAAAGTCATCGCCTCTATTACAATCGGAATTAAAAAAAATCGTTCGTATTTCTACGAACGATTTTGATTGAAGATAAAGTCATTTTTAAAACTTTCCTTAGGTGAGTACGGACGTCAGCGAACTTCGTAGAAGTTCCATGACTAATTAAGATACAAAGGGCGTCTGCGGATAAAGTCAAAATAGGAAGTTTGACGCAGAATCTTTCGATTCTAGGAGAACTTATCTTTTTGACACAATCCGCAGCCCGTGTTCAATTAGTTTTGAGCCTCTTCGCTCTTTAATTTCCGGGCTCAGTCTAAAACAGTTTCCCAAACTGTTTTACTCTCAAAACTCCCGAATGCCTGAAACACAGTTGTTTCAGGCACTTTTCTCACGGCGGAAAGTTTTTCATCTTCTTAAATGACTAAAATATGAAAGTCATTTTTTGAAAATCATCCAGCTGTTTTATGTAAAACAATAGTTTGTCTATATTAAAAAACGTTCGTAATACTACGAACGATTTTCTTATTCTTCCCCTATATAGAGTTGAGCTCCCTTAAGGATCAAAGGACGAACAGGGGTTAATTTTTTCAAGCTTTTTAATTCTTCTGGATGGCTAACCAAGGTGATGACATAGCCTTCTTTGCCCATGCGTCCGGTACGCCCAGATCGGTGGATGTAGGTTTCGGCATCTCTTGGAACTTCATAGTTGACGACACATTCTAGTGAGTCGATATCGATTCCCCGCGCTACCAAATCTGTTGCCAGAAGGAGTGTCAGCTCATGATCCTTAAAGCGTTCCAGAATGACTTTCCGGAATTTGACGTTGACGTCACTAGCAAGTGAGACAGCGCTAACTTCTCGGTACTGGAGTTTTTCTTCAGCGCTCCCTAAGTCGGACAAGCTATTGAAGAAAACGAGGCCACGAAAGTCTTCGACATTGGATAGTTTTCTGAGGAGTTCGACCTTTTCTCGCTTGTCCACTTCCATATAGAAGTGCTGGATATTGTCCAAGCTTTGCCCTTCTACCTGAATGGTCAGGGTATTGGGCTCGATTTGCTCTGGATCAAACTTGGTCGTTGCACTCATATAGATAAATTGATGATCTCGTGGCGCGTAGTGACAAATCTTGTCGACAAAGTGATACTGAGAGTCGCTGAAAAGTTGGTCAAATTCGTCCAGGACGATGGTATCGACATTCATCATCTTGATTTTCTTGAGCTTGATCAACTCAAAAATACGGCCTGGAGTTCCGATGAGAATTTCGGGTCCTTTTTTGAGACGTTCGATTTGCCGTTTTTGACTAGAGCCAGAAAGGAAAAGTTGAGCACTGAGTCCAAGAGGCTCTGCCCATTGTTTAGTGACATCAAAGATTTGTCCGGCCAATTCTGTATTGGGGGAGAGGATCAGCAATTGTTGTGCTTTTTTAGGCTTTAGCTTGAGAAGACTAGGGAAGAGATAGGCCAGAGTCTTCCCAGTTCCTGTCGGGCTGACTCCAAGTACGTTCTCCCCTTGGGTGATCGGCTCAAAGAGGCGTTCTTGGATTTCAGTGAGTTGCTCAAAGCCGAGGGTTTTGAGTTGCTCTTGCCAGAGCGGTGGGAATGCTAGTGTCATATTAGTTTTCGTCCTTAAAGTGTATTCCAGCATCTTGGCGCATAGCATAGAGGGCTTGGTGGACCATTTGTCCGGTTTGGAGCCAAGTCTGGTAAAGTATCTGGTCGCCTTCTGTCATCATACTAGCAAAGGCCTGGGCTTCTTCTAGCATGTTATGAGGGGCAGGAGTGATTAGAAGCTGGTAGCTGATTCCAGAATGGTCTTGAAAAACAGCCTCGTTAACGGCTTCAATGCCACTCAGAAAGAGGGTGCCATCTGTTGTGTAGATTTCAGCAGGAAGATTGCTGGTCACATCTTTGCCGGCTTGAATGCCGATGACAAAGTCAGAATAAACCAAGCTACCATGTCCGTTCAAATCGATTGAATTAGGCAATTGCCGCGCCTGATAGGTTACTGATTCAGGTTGACCGAAGAGGCCGATTGCAAAGTAGAGGGGATAGACACCCAGATCCATAAGGGCTCCGCCTGCAAACTGGTCAGAGAAAATATTGGGAGTAGACCCTTTTAAGAACTCAGGCATCTTAGAAGAGTATTTGGCATAGGTCATGTGGCCACCCAAGATGGTCTTGTCTTTGAGAAAGTCTTGGATGGTCGCAAAGGCTTTTTCATGATAGTTGCGAGCTGCTTCAAAGAGATAGACCTGGTGCTCCTTGGCCAATTTGACCAACTCTTCCCATTCCTTGGGAGTAGTGACGGCTGGTTTTTCAAGGATGACATGTTTCTTAGCTAGAAGGGCTAACTTTGCCTGAGGATAGTGGAGTGAATTGGGACTAGCAATGTAGATGACATCCAGGTCACTATCTAAAAAGGCAATCAGATCATCATAGAGGGCCACTTGTCCATAGGGTTGGGCGAAGCTACTAGCCTTCTCTAAGGTCCGCGAATAGACTGCCCTTAACTCATAGTGGCCTGTTTCTTTAGTTGCGGCCAGGAAGGAATGGGAGATGGCACTGGTGCCGATGATACCAAGTTTCAGCATGGCAGCTCCTTTCAATCAGGTATTTACTGGTTTCATTATATCATGTTTCACCCTAAAAAGATGGAATGGGCCTTTCGAACTGGGACGGAAGGGGAAAGGAGATCCTTCTTTGACTTTGGATGAAAGCCATAGAAAAATGGTTCAAGTCGTGGTCAAGTGACCGCTTTTGTGATAGAATAAATAGGATTATAGAAAATGGAGAAGAAGATGCGAAACAGACCAATTATTATCGGTGTAACAGGTGGTTCTGGTGGGGGAAAAACTAGTGTTTCTCGAGCTATTTTGTCCCACTTTCCAGATGAAAAGATTGCTATGATTGAGCACGATTCTTATTACAAGGATCAAAGCCATTTAACCTTTGAAGAGCGGATTCAGACCAACTATGACCATCCTTTTGCCTTTGATACAGACCTCATGATCGAGCAAATCAATGAGTTGTTGGCTGGACGTCCGGTTGATATTCCAACTTATGACTATGCAGCGCATACGCGTAGTGCTAAGACTTATCGCCAGGAGCCTCAGGATGTCTTTATCGTTGAGGGGATTTTGGTCTTGGAGGACAAGCGTCTTCGTGACTTGATGGATATCAAGATTTTCGTTGATACCGATGATGATGTGCGGATCATTCGCCGGATCAAGCGAGATATGGAAGAGCGTGGTCGGAGTTTGGACAGCGTCATCGAGCAGTACTTGGGAGTGGTGAAGCCGATGTACCATCAGTTTATCGAGCCAACCAAGCGCTATGCGGATGTCATTATTCCAGAAGGTGTGACCAATACTGTAGCCATCGATTTGATTACGACCAAGATTGAGAAGATTTTGAGCGAATCACGTGAAGGATAAGATAACAAGTGAGAGAGGTTAGGAAGTAGTGTCCCAGCCTTTTTTCCATGACAGATAGGGAGAAATATGAAAAAGTTAAGAAGGGAGTTTCACTCCAGAAGTAAGGCTTTTGCCTGCCTGCTGACTATGTGTGCGGGTTTTTCAGATGCCTACACCTTTATCGAAAGAGGAGGGACCTTGGCGGCTGGCCAAACGGGAAACGTGGTCTTTCTATCCGTTGGGTTAATCGGCCATGAAATATCTGATGTGGAGGTCAAACTAGCCACCATGTTAGCCTTTATGATCGGGATTTTTTTGATGACCGTCTTTCAGCGCTTCTTTAGTCATTCGGTTTGGCGGCTTAGTACCTTAGTTCCTTTGCTCCTGACGACCTTGGTGGCTGGCTTTCTACCAAAAGAAGTGCCCAATGTTTTGATCGTGCCTTTCTTTGGACTGAGCTTGGGAATTGTAGCCATTTCCTTTGGAGAAGTTGATGGCTATGCTTACAACCATTCCTTTATGACAGGGAATCTCAAGAAGACCATGGTCGCTTACGGGAATTTTGTGCGGGATCGCAAGATGGAGTTTTTCTGGGAATCCCTCTTTATGACCTCCTTGATTGGGAGTTTTGTCGGAGGAGCTATTCTTTCCACCTTCCTCATCCAATATTACGGCCTTCGGACCATTTGGTTTGTTTCCCTTGTTCTGACTCTCTTTCTGACATATCGGGCGATTCAATATGTTCGGAGAGACGCTTAGATGAATTTTTACAAAGTCAGGGACCTTGCTCCCTGGCTTTTTTATTGAGAATAATTGCTTGGTACTTCTGATGTCTAGTCGGGTTTTTATCAAGGCTTGCTCCGTGGTAAATACTTAATTTTCTAGCCAAAGTTTGGTATAATAAAAGGTATGAATACGCAAGAAAAAGAATCAAATTACAAACTCCTACTAGCCCAGTTAGAAGCTCTCTTAGAAGGAGAGAACAATGCCTTGGCCAATTTAGCCAATGCCAGTGCTCTGCTCAATCAAGCTCTACCGCATTCCGTCTTTGCAGGCTTTTACCTCTATGACCAAAAAGAGTTGATTCTAGGCCCCTTTCAAGGACAGGTATCTTGTGTCCATATCGCTCTAGGAAAAGGTGTCTGTGGAGAAGCAGCGGAGAAAAGAGAGACGCTGGTCATCGAGGATGTGACCCAGCATGCCAATTATATCTCTTGTGACAGTCGGGCCATGAGTGAGATTGTGGTTCCTATGGTCTTGAATGACCAGTTGCTTGGAGTGTTGGATCTAGATTCGGATCGGGTGGGAGATTATGACGACCTGGATCGCCTTTATTTGGAACGTTTTGTAGCCATCTTGCTTGAAAAAACAAATTGGAATTTTAGGATGTTTGGAGTAGTAGACTAATGTATCAAGCCCTCTATCGTAAATACCGAAGCCAGACCTTTGGCCAGCTTGTAGGGCAAGAGGTTATTGCGACGACCCTACGACAAGCTGTCGAACAGGGAAAAATTAGCCATGCCTATCTCTTTTCTGGCCCTCGTGGGACGGGGAAGACCAGTGTGGCAAAAATCTTTGCTAAGGCCATGAACTGCCCCAATCAAAAAGGGGGAGAGCCTTGTAACGAATGTTATATCTGTGAAGCCATTACCAATGGCAGTTTAGAGGATGTTATCGAGATTGACGCTGCCTCGAATAATGGGGTGGATGAGATCCGTGATATCCGTGATAAATCGACCTATGCGCCTAGCCTGGCCCCTCATAAGGTCTATATCATTGACGAGGTCCACATGCTCTCGACGGGAGCCTTTAACGCCCTTCTCAAGACCTTGGAAGAACCGACAGAAAATGTGGTCTTTATTTTAGCAACAACGGAATTGCATAAGATTCCAGCAACCATCCTTTCGCGGGTTCAACGCTTTGAGTTCAAATCAATCAAGACGCCAGCCATCCAAGACCATCTAAAAGCTGTTTTGGATAAAGAAGGCATTGATTACGAAGAAGAAGCTGTAGCCATTATTGCCCGTCGGGCAGAAGGTGGGATGCGGGATGCCTTGTCCATTTTGGACCAGGCCCTCAGCCTGACAGCTGGTGCCCAATTGACCACTGCGACGGCAGAAGAAATCACAGGCTCCATCAGTCAGGAAGCTTTGGATCTCTATGTGGCAGCCTTGGCAGCACAAGATGCAACAGCTGCCTTGGACCAGTTAAACCTGATCTTTGATAATGGGAAAAACATGGCCCGCTTTGTGACAGATCTCTTGCAGTATTTGCGGGATCTCCTGATTGTTCAGACAGGTGGGGAAAATCTCCATGTAAGTGAACGATTTAACCAGAATCTAGCCATTCCACAAGCCACCCTCTTTGCTTGGATTGATCTTGCGACAAGGAGCTTAGCAGATATCAAAAACAGCCTGCAGCCCAAGATCTATACAGAGATGATGACCATTCGCTTGGCAGAATACAAAGGTGGGGGCTCTTCAGCTAGTCAAACGGCTCTTCCAGAAGATTTCTTGGCACAAATGGACCAACTCAAAAGAGAAGTGGAGTTACTGAAAAGTCAATTAGCTCAAGTAGGGAGCGGGCCTCCTGTAGCCAAGTCGGCTCCAGCCCGTCCTCAGAAGTCCAGCAAGGGATATCGAGTGGATCGCAATAAGGTTCAAGCCATCTTACAAGAAGCGGTTGAAAATCCAGATTTAGCCCGTAACAATCTCATCCGCCTGCAAAATTCTTGGGGGGAAATTATTGAAAGCTTAGCAGGGGCAGATAAGGCCTTGCTGGTTGGTTCGCAACCGGTTGCGGCAAATGAACGCCATGCGATTCTTGCTTTTGAGTCTGCCTTTAATGCCGAACAGACCATGAAGCGAGATAACCTCAATACCATGTTTGGCAATATTTTAAGCAATGCAGCCGGATTCTCACCTGAAATTTTGGCCATTTCCATGGAGGAGTGGACCCAGGTCCGGGCGGAATTCTCGAAGAAAGCGCGTGGTCACAAGGAAGAGGCAGAAGTGGCAGAAGAGTCCGTCATTCCTGAAGGTTTTGATTTCCTCTCTGAAAAAATTACGATCCAAGAAGACTAGCCTGTGCTTTTTCCAGAAAATCATGGTAGAATAACAATATGAATAAACGTCAATTTTGGACTATGGCTATCTTTACAGCCTTAGAAACCTATTTTTTTAATGATGCTGTGATGAGGGAAAGCTACCTGGCAGCTATCTTTTGGGCTCTCTTGATATTGAGAAATTTACAAGTCAGCTATATCTTAGGAAAGTTGGTCGAAAGTATCGATCAACAGCTCAATCAGAAAAAACGAGATAAGTATAAAAAATAAGCACCGACTGGTGCTTATTTTTTGAGCTGTTGATCTGTTTTACAGGTCCCACTGTTTGAGGGAAATTTCACCACTGTTGAGCCAGTGTTCTTTGCCGTCCGTTAGTTGGACTAGTAGTTGTCCACTGTCCGAAATATCCTTGGCCAGGCCTTGGTAGCTAGTCTGATTTTGTTCGAAGCGGACTTCTTTACCTAGAACTAGTGAGCGTTGCTTGTAGAGGTAGATCAGCTCCTCCTCTGGACTATTGAAAAATTCCTTCCAAATCTCAGCAATCAGTTCATTGCGAGTAATAGGAGGCTGGGAGTCAAAGAGGGAACCAGCCTTGTCCTTCAGTTCCGTAGGGAAATTAGTGATGGAAAAATTTAGGCCGATACCAATAATAACATCTGTGATGAGGCCTGTTTCGATGGAGCTGATGGCTTCAGTCAGAATGCCTCCAACTTTTTTCCCCTTGTAGTAGATATCATTGACCCACTTAATATCGACATCCAATAAGGCTAGATTTTTCAGAGCCTTGTAGATAGCAGCTGCGACCATGAGGGTATAGGCGGGAGCTTGATCAAAGGGGAGGTTGGGCTTGAGGTGGAGGGACATGTAGATTCCCCCTTGAGAAGGACAGAAGTAGTCGCGCCCAAAACGTCCCTTACCAGCCGTTTGAAAAGGAGCCAGATACAGAGTAGCAGATTGACCACCCACTTCCATGGCATTCTTCGCATCTAACTGGGTGGATTGGCACTGGGGATTATAGGAGACAGTCAATGGACAAAGGTCTTCGATGACTTTGGAGATTAGGAGGTCTCCAGAAAGGATCTTGTAGCCTCGTTTTTTAACGGACTCAATCTCAATGCCTTCCTTTTCTAGACGCTGAATGGCCTTCCAGATAGAGGTGCGAGACAGTCCCATTTCTTGGGCTAGTTGTTCGCCGTTGACATAGTCTTGAGCTTGTGCCAAGGTTTGGTATAAAATTTCGTGTGTTTTCATAGTTTCTAATTCTCGAAAAGGATGGAAGATCATCCATTTTTGGTACTTTCTCTTAAGGTAAGTTTGGTTCCTAGCATGGTGAGGGTCGGTATTTCTCTCCGAGCTAGGACTTGTTTATTGAGGACGTCCATAGCGGTACGTCCCATTTCTTCTGTAAAAACAGTGATGGTCGAGAGGGGAGGAAAGACTTGCTTGGCTATACTAGTATCATTAAAGGAAATGAGTTGGATGTCATCAGGGACCTTTATGCCGCCTTCTTGAAAGGCGCGGAGAGCCCCAATGGCCAAACTATCACTGGCAGCAAAATAGGCATCTGGTAAGGGTGAGCCAGACTGAAGATTAGAGGAAATGAGGTCATAGCCTGATTGAGCTGTAAAACTACCTGTGAGGATGAGTTCAGGGTGGTAAATGTTTCTTTCAATACAATAGTTTCGATAGGCTCTTCGCCGAGGATCGGGTATACTTTCCAATAGGTCAGTCGTTTTTTCCTCACCGGTTAGGAGACCGATCGTTGTACACCCTTGTTTTCGTAAATAGTGAAGGGCAGTCTGTACAGCATTTTCAAATTCAGTCGTGACACAAGGATGTCCTTGGTTAAGAGTGTTACTATCGACAAAAACCAGAGGTTTGGTCAACCTTTCTAGATCGACAATCTGAACTCTACTAAACTTTCCAATACAAAGGACCCCAACAACTTCCTCCCCTAATCGAAAGGGAATATCATTGAAATAGCGGAGGATGCCATAGTCGAGGTCCTGTGCTCTTTTTTCAATGCCTAAACGGATGTTGTAGTAGTAAAGGTCGTCCAGCTCTCCCTCTTCACTTTTCCATTGGATGATGACAATTTGTTGTTTTTCTTTCTTAAAGTTCCCACTTTTCTGATGTCTGGTGTAGCCTAGTTCGTCAGCAACGGTCAAAATTCTGTGGCGGGTTTCCTCCGTTACAGAAAGACTAGTATCTTGATTCAGCACACGTGAGACAGTGGCGATGGATACGTTAGCGAGACTGGCAATATCCTTTAATGTAGCCATAAGTTTTCTCCTTCTGTCTTCTAGTATATCATAGCTTTGGCCTGGTTAGTGAATTTTACTAAAATTTTAGTAAAATAATTGATTTGCTTGATGAAAAGGGTTACACTAAAGATAAAGAACTATATAAGTGAGGTAATCTCAATGAATACTCAAGAACTTCGGAACGCTTTTCAAACAGTCTTTGGAGCAGAAGCGGATCATACTTTTTTCTCACCAGGTCGGATCAATCTGATTGGTGAACACACAGACTACAACGGAGGCCATGTCTTCCCTGCAGCTATCACCCTCGGTACCTACGGAGCAGCTCGCAAACGCGAGGATAATCTTCTTTGTTTCTTCTCTGCTAACTTTGAAGACAAGGGTATCATTGAAGTTTCCCTTGAAAATCTTCATTTTGAAGAGGAGCACAATTGGACCAACTATCCAAAAGGCGTGCTTCATTTCTTGCAAGAAGCTGGTCACACCATTGATGTTGGTATGGACGTCTATGTCTACGGTAATATTCCAAATGGATCTGGCCTTTCTTCCTCAGCCTCACTAGAGATGCTGACGGGCGTCATTGCGGAAACCATCTATGGTCTTAAGGTTGATCGGGTAGAACTGGTTAAGATCGGAAAACAAACGGAAAATCATTTTATCGGGGTCAACTCTGGTATCATGGATCAGTTTGCCATCGGTATGGGGGCTGACCAACGGGCCATTTATCTGGATACCAACACTTTGGAATATGATTTGGTGCCCCTTGATTTGAAAGACAACGTCGTCGTGATTATGAATACCAACAAACGTCGGGAATTGATTGATTCAAAATACAATGAACGCTGTGCGGAATGTGAAACAGCTGTCTCAGAATTGCAAGCCAAACTAGACATCCAAACATTGGGTGAATTGAATGTCTGGGATTTTGATACCTATAGCTACTTGATCAGGGATGAAAATCGCATCAAACGAGCTCGCCATGCTGTCCTCGAAAACCAACGGACTCTCCAAGCTCGTAAGGCTCTGGAAGAAGGAGACTTGGAAGCTTTTGGACGATTCATGAATGCTTCCCACGTATCCTTAGAACACGATTATGAGGTAACTGGACTTGAGTTGGACACCTTGGTGCATACAGCTTGGGAACAAGAAGGGGTGCTTGGTGCTCGTATGACGGGAGCCGGCTTTGGTGGGTGTGCCATCGCCCTTGTCAACAAGGATAAGGTCCAAGACTTTGAAGAAGCTGTCGGCAAACGCTATGAGGAAGTTGTCGGCTATGCTCCAAGCTTCTACATTGCTGAAGTATCAGGGGGCAGTCGCGTCTTAGATTAGGAGAGAGGAGACAAAATGCTACAAGGAATTCTAGATGCATTTGTGACAGAAGTTATTGCAGTGAGTCACTTTGAAGAGCTAGATCGGATCTATTTAAAGAATCGGATAATGAGCTTGGTCGGAGAAGAGGGCGTGGACGAACCAGTTAAAAAAGAAGGTTTGTTGGCGCTTAAAGATCAGCTCATCGAGCAAGCCCTTGCTAACGGTCAAATTGAGGAAACCATGGCTTCCCAGGATAGCCTCGGAGCAACATTAATGGATTTGATCACTCCTAGTCCTAGTCAAGTCAACCATCGTTTCTGGGATATTTACCAGCAATCAAAGGCAGAAGCAATCGCCGGTTTCTATGCTCTCTCCAAGCGTAATGACTACATCAAAGTAGAGGCCATTGCGCAGAATATTGCCTTTGAGGCAGAGACACCTTATGGTCCGCTAGAGATTACGATCAACCTCTCCAAACCGGAAAAGGACCCCAAAGAGATTGCAACAGCACGTCAGACTAAAGCTAGCCATTATCCGGCCTGCCAACTGTGCTTTGAAAATGAAGGCTATCAAGGTCGCCTAGACCATCCTGCCCGTGCCAATCATCGGATCATCCGCTTTGACATGGACGGTCATGATTGGGGCTTCCAGTATTCCCCTTATGCCTACTTCAATGAACACTGTATTTTCCTCGATAGCCAGCATGTTCCTATGGCCATTAGCCGCAAGACCTTTGAGCGACTCTTGACCATTGTAGAGACTTTTCCAGGCTATTTTGCAGGCTCCAATGCAGATCTACCCATTGTAGGGGGATCCATCCTGACTCATGACCATTACCAAGGCGGACGCCACACCTTCCCTATGGAGTTGGCATGTCTTGACCAAACTTTTACCATTCCTGGCTTCGAAGAGGTTCAAGTGGGCATCGTTCGTTGGCCAATGTCAGTCTTGCGTCTGCAGTCAGATAACAAAGAAGAGCTTATCAACTTGGCAGATCATATTTTAGCAAGCTGGCGAGGTTACTCGGATCCAGCTGTGCAAGTCTTAGCCACATCTGACGGTCAACCCCATCATACCATTACCCCCATTGCACGAATCCGTGATGGGCATTATGAACTGGACTTGGTGCTCCGTGACAACCAAACCTCACCAGAGCATCCAGATGGTATTTATCACCCGCATGCGGATGTGCAACACATCAAAAAAGAAAATATCGGCCTGATCGAGGTCATGGGCCTAGCCATTTTGCCTCCTCGTCTCAAAGAAGAGCTCAAGCAGGTTCAAGACTATCTGCTTGGACGAGAAAGCAGTGTGGCTAGTTACCACCAGGACTGGGCTACTGACTTGAAAGCCACTTACCCATCCATCACAGACGAAGCAGAGGCAGAAGCTATTGTTCGTGAATCAGTTGGTCAAATCTTTGCTCGCGTGCTGGAAGATGCCGGTGTCTACAAGCGAACAGAAGAAGGACAGGCTGCCTTTAGACGCTTTGTGACTAGTCTTGGGAAAAGCAAATCCTAAGAAATTTTGCTACAATAGAAGAAGTGAAATGAACGAGAAAGAGGGAGAGGGAAAAAATGGCAATTTTAGTATTGGGAGGAGCTGGCTATATCGGCTCCCACATGGTAGACTGCTTGGTCAATGAAGGACAGGAAAAAGTCGTCGTGGTAGATAGCCTGGTCACAGGCCACAGTGCAGCGGTGCATCCAGATGCCGTCTTTTACCAAGGAGACCTAGCGGATCAAGACTTCATGCGTACTGTTTTTAAGGAACATGCAGATATTGATGCGGTCATCCACTTTGCGGCCTACTCACTGGTCGCGGAATCTATGGCGGATCCATTGAAATATTTTGACAACAATACAGCAGGCATGGTCAAACTCTTAGAAGTCATGCATGAATGTGGGGTACACTACATCGTCTTTTCTTCAACCGCTGCCACCTACGGTATTCCAGAAGAGATTCCGATTCTTGAAACCACTCCACAAAAACCGATCAATCCTTATGGCGAAAGCAAGCTCATGATGGAAACCATCATGCGCTGGGCCGATCAAGCATATGGCATCAAGTATGTGCCCCTTCGTTACTTTAATGTAGCGGGCGCTAAGCCAGATGGATCTATCGGGGAAGACCATGGACCAGAGACCCACCTCTTACCAATCGTCTTACAAGTAGCCCAAGGCAAACGTGAGAAAATCGCAATTTTTGGAGATGACTATAATACACCAGATGGGACCAACGTTCGGGACTATGTCCATCCATTTGATTTAGCAGACGCCCATCTACTTGCGGTGGAGTATCTCAGAAAAGGGAATGAATCGACTGCCTTTAATCTGGGATCATCGACTGGATTCTCTAATCTTCAGATTGTCGAAGCAGCCCGCAAGGTAACGAGACATCCGATTCCACTTGAGATTGCAGATCGCAGACCAGGAGATCCAGATACCCTGATCGCATCCTCTGAGAAGGCGCGTGCAATTCTCGGCTGGCAACCAAAATTTGACAATATCGAAACCATCATCCAAACAGCCTGGGCATGGCATTCCAGCCACCCAGATGGCTACAATGATCGATAAGAAGAAAACTCAAGTCAGTTGGCTTGAGTTTTTGTGTAGGGGAATATGCTATAATGAAGTAAATAGAAGGATGCACACAACTAATGTAACCTAATGGGTCAACAAGGATAGTAGGAGCAACAATGACAAAATATTTATTTCTCTGGTTTTTAGAGCGTGGATTCGTACAAATCACCCAGAAGACCTTGGTCTCTCTTTTCTTGCTTGGGTTAGCTGTCCCTTCTTATAGCTGGACTCGAAAAAATGTCCAGAAAATCGAAAAATTATATAATTCAAAATTATCGCCAATTATCATGATTCCTGGAAGTTCCGCGACGGAAAATCGCTTTGATGGCTTGGTGACCAAGCTCAACCAAGACCGGCAGGGAAGCAAACACAGCCTGCTCAAAGTCAAGGTCTGGAATGATGGGACCATTACTTATAGTGGGAGTATTGATGTCAAAGACAATGAACCGATTATCGTCATTGGTTTTGAAAACAACAAAGATGGCTACAGCAATATTAAAAAACAAGCCAAGATGGTTAACCAAGCCTTTGAAGCTCTACAATCGAAATACAACTTCAATAACTTTAAAGGATTAGGTCACTCAAATGGAGGCTTGATCTACACAGCCTTTATTGAAAATTATTTAGGGGATTATGATGTGGATCTTAGGACGCTCATGACTATTGGGACCCCTTATAACTTTACCGAGACCAATATCAAAAATAAATCAGAGATGTTGACGGACTTTATCAAGGCTAGAGAAGCTATCCCAACAACCCTTCATATGTATTCAGTAGCAGGCACTATCACCTATGACTCGGATGAGTTGGTTCCTGATGCTAGTGTGTCAGCTGGCAAGTATATCTATCAAAATCAAGCGG
This sequence comes from uncultured Streptococcus sp., assembly GCA_902470035.1. Lineage (GTDB taxonomy): Bacteria > Bacillota > Bacilli > Lactobacillales > Streptococcaceae > Streptococcus. The sequence goes on from CABREZ010000012.1 coordinate 15,565, forward strand.
AGACCTATACGGAGATTACTGTTACAGGAGAAGATGCCCATCACTCGGACTTGCCAACCAATGATGAAGTGGTCGCCTTGATCAAGCAACATATCGAAAGTCAGGACAATCCGGGTCGTCGAGAGCAAAATGACCCAAATTAGATCAAAATGAAATGGAATAAGAAGGTTTTACACAAATCATCAGGTGTAGCCTTCTTTTTTGGTATAATATAAAGAGAAAAGAACAAATGTCAAGGATGACACAAAAGGAGAAACTTATGAAACGAAAAGAGAAATTAGGTGCATTCATTCTTCTACTAGCAGGACTTATTACGGTTGGTTGTAGCAAACGGACTCCTCGACATTCTAGTCAGTTGAATAACAGCTCGGAAACATCGTCGATATCATCTTCCGGTAAAAAAGTTACTAAAAAAGAGGTGAAAAAGGATTACAAGAAGTTGTACCAGCCTATATTTGAGGATTACCAAAAGATTTTGACCTCGCCAAAGGATACAGCAAGCATCGCAAGTCTCTCTCAAAGTTTACATGCAACTGAGCGTCCAATCAATAGTTGGGCAATCGAAAATGCGGTTAACCAGGCAGATGAAATGCGTTATGCCTTTGCAGATTTAAATAACGATGGGATAGAGGAACTTCTGATTGCGGACCTAAATTTGAGTGGTAAATATTTCTTAACCGGCCTATATTATTTGAAAGCTGGGAAACCATTCCTTTTAGCAGAAGGGTTTGCTGCTGGTCATGGTGGAGCAAGAAATGCAGCCCTTGTCTATAAAGGAGGAGAGGTTCTAGAGCTTAGCTGGTCCTCAGGAACGGGTCAAGGTTATGGAACACTCTATCAGCTTAATGCCAAGCAAGAGCAAGCAACTATCCTCCAAGAAAAAGAGATTCAAATACAAGCAAATGATATTGCTGCTGATTTTGAAAAAGATGTATCGGATCAAATTGATTTAAGAGGCCTCGATTGGCAGGAATTTGAGGTTGCTACCAGTTCGATGAGTGCTCCAACGGCTACCAAAGCTCCTTGGAATGCTAACAAATCAGCGAAACTTGAAGCTTTTATAAAGGACTGGGGGGGAAGACTTGGTCAACCCAATTACCAAAAGGGAATCGCAGGAGGAGATGTGGGGGCTGACCATCTCTATACACTTAGGGATGATGGACCAAGTGAGAAAATGAATGCCGAGTATACGGATACAGGTCTCGGTAATGCCCAGTACCGAATTGTAGAGCGTTATAGCAATTGGGATAAATATCCGGATGTTCATAGTTACTTCTTTGCGATAACCAATACGGGAGAAGCGATTGTCTTTCATTCAGATACAACTAATGGAGGACAAATGTATCTTAAACCGACAGAAAATGCTGAACTCCAGGCAGAGTTCAAACGCTTAGTGGAAGAGGAGTAAACAATAAAACGTAAGTGAGTTTGGGCTATCCCAAACTCTTTTTCTTATATATAATTTCAAATCAAAATCGTTGACAGATGTAATATCTAGTATTACAATGTTATGATAATGATTACACTCTTATAAAAAGTGAGATAAGGATCTTAGCTTTTAAGGAGATGGTGAGGAAGAATATGATTGAATATAAAAATGTAGTCCTGCGCTACACGGATACAGACATTTTAAAAGATGTCAATCTCCGTATTGAAGATGGTGAATTTATGGTCCTCGTAGGCCCTTCAGGATCTGGAAAGACCACCATGATCAAGATGATTAACCGTCTTTTGGAGCCAACTGATGGCAATATCTATATGGACGGAAAACGCATCAAGGACTATGATGAACGAGAGTTACGTCTTTCTACTGGTTATGTTTTGCAGGCCATTGCTCTCTTTCCAAATCTAACTGTCGCTGAGAACATTGCTTTAATTCCAGAGATGAAAGGGTGGACTAAAAGCCAAATAGCCTCTAAAACTGAAGAACTCTTGGACAAGGTAGGTCTGCCTGCTGCAGAGTATGCAAATCGCAAGCCAAGCGAGTTATCGGGTGGGGAGCAACAACGGATTGGGATTGTGCGTGCCATCATTGGGGAACCAAAGATTCTATTAATGGACGAGCCCTTTTCAGCCTTGGATGCTATTTCCCGCAAACAGCTACAGGCTCTCACCAAAGACTTGCACAAAGAATTTGGTATGACGACTATTTTCGTGACCCATGACACAGACGAAGCCTTAAAATTAGGCGATCGGATTGCGGTGCTACAGGAAGGAGAGATTGTGCAGGTGGCGGATTCTGAGACCATTCTAGCCCAACCTGCCAACGACTTTGTGGCAGATTTGTTTGGAGGTGCTCACCATGTCTAAACTACTTACAACCTTTCAAGAACGCTTTGGGGACTGGCTCACTGCACTGGGGCAACATTTGCAACTGTCATTACTGACCCTTCTCCTTGCGATTTTTCTGGCGGTCCCTCTGGCTATTTATTTAAGTACACGCAAGAGAGCCAGCAACTGGGTTTTACAGGTAGCTGGGATCTTCCAGACCATTCCTTCCATGGCCCTTTTGGGGCTCTTCATTCCCATCATGGGGATTGGGACGCTTCCGGCCTTGACAGCTCTCGTCATCTACGCCATTTTTCCCATCCTTCAAAATACCATTACCGGCTTACAAGGGATTGACCCAAGCCTCGAAGAAGCAGGGGTCGCCTTTGGGATGACTAAGTGGGAACGACTCAAGAAGTTTGAGATTCCCTTGGCCATGCCCGTGATTATGTCTGGGATTCGGACAGCAGCGGTGATGATTATCGGGACGGCTACCCTTGCTGCCTTGATTGGAGCAGGGGGACTTGGTTCCTTTATCCTTCTGGGGATTGACCGCAATAATGCGAGTCTGATTATGATCGGCGCCCTATCTTCTGCCTTCTTAGCCATTGCTTTTAACCTTCTTCTCAAATGGATGGAAAAGGCCAAGTTGCGGACCATCTTTGCAGCCTTTGCGGTCATGATCCTGGGATTGGGGGCTAGCTATACACCAAGTCTTCTTCCCAAACC
>CABREZ010000013.1 GCA_902470035.1 uncultured Streptococcus sp.
TGGGACGACGAAATCGAATTCTAACGAATTACCGATTTCTGTCCCACTCTCTTTTATGCATTAAGACCGTTTTGGTAAATAGCGATTCAGCAAGCCAGCAAAGGTCTGAAGGTTGAGACTTTGAACATAGACCTCACCAGTCCCTCTAAAGGTATTGACAACACCTTCACCCGTTCCGATGGACTGCCAGAAACCATTCTCCAAATGAATATTATAATCCAAAGACTGGCTCCAAGCAACGACATGGGCATTATCGATGGTGATTTCTTGATTGTTTAGCTCGATTTTTTTAATAGAGCCGTAGGCATTCACCAAGAGGGTCCCTTGCCCTTGGGTCGTCATGACGAAGAATCCTCCCTGACCACCAAAGAGAGCCTTACCGATCGATTGGGTTTCCATTGTATAGTATGCTGAACCATCCAGTGCAAGGAAGGCACCATCGTTCAATCGATACTGCTTTTCGCCCAAGTAGAGAGGTACAACCTGACCTGGTGAGTCGGGTGCCAATGCTAGGTAAGCATTATTAGACTGGGCAAATACCTGGGTAATAAAGGTGCTTTCACCAGAAACCATTGACCGTCCAACTGCTTTCACAAATCGTCCCACACCAGAGCCACTCGCGTTTAATTTGGTGTTAAGGGTTACATTAGGTGTATGGTAGACCATACTCCCACGCTGAATATAGACAGTCTCACCTTGATTGAGAGATAGCTCGACCAAAGGGAACTGCACATTGTTATCTGTAAAAAATTGCATGATAATTAACCCCTATCTTTAAGTAAGTATAGATAAAGTATAGCACAGGAAAAATCTTTTCGCAAACGGTTTCAAAAAATCATTGAGAAAAGACTTTTTTCAAAACCTCTCCTACAGTGGAGACCGACATCACTTGAATGCCATTTGGGATCGTGATGCCTTGGAGAGAATTTTTTGGCGCATAAATCTTAGTGAAACCAAGTTTGGCCGCTTCGTTAATCCGCTGCTCAATCCGAGTCACGCGACGAATCTCCCCAGTCAAGCCAATCTCACCGATAAAGGCCTCTTGAGGATTGGTTGGAAGCTCCTTGTAGCTAGAAGCAATGGCCACCGCTACGGCTAGGTCAATGGCTGGTTCGTCCAGTTTGACACCACCAGCTGACTTGAGATAGGCATCCTGATTTTGGAGAAGAAGTCCGCAACGTTTCTCTAACACAGCCATAATGAGACTGACCCGATTAAAGTCCAGACCCGTTGTCGTCCGCTTGGCATTTCCAAATACAGTCGGTGTCACCAAGGCCTGAACTTCCGCCAAGATTGGTCTGCTTCCTTCCATGGTGACGACAATGGCAGAACCAGTCGCGCCATCCAAACGTTCTTCTAGAAAGACCTGACTGGGATTGAGGACTTCGACCAACCCACCTGATTGCATCTCAAAGATTCCAATCTCATTGGTCGAGCCAAAGCGATTTTTCACCGCTCTCAGGATCCGGAAGGTATGGTGGCGTTCCCCCTCAAAGTAGAGCACCGTATCCACCATGTGTTCCAGCATCCGAGGACCAGCCAAGGTTCCTTCCTTGGTCACATGGCCGACGATGAAGATGGCTATGTTATTGGTTTTGGCCAGCTGCATGAGCTCAGCTGTTACTTCCCGCACCTGAGAAACTGATCCCTGGACCCCTGAAATCTCCGGAGACATAATAGTCTGGATGGAGTCGATGATGAGAAAGTTAGGCTGGATGAGTTCCACCTCGGCTCGCACACTTTGCATATTGGTCTCAGCATAGAGATAAAACTCGCTATCGATATCTCCCAAGCGCTCTGCTCGTAACTTGATCTGCTGGGCCGACTCCTCGCCACTGACATAGAGAACTGTTCCCACTTGAGATAGTTGGGTCGATACTTGAAGGAGGAGAGTAGACTTTCCAATCCCTGGATCTCCCCCGATGAGGACGAGACTTCCTGGGACGACACCACCTCCAAGGACGCGGTTGAATTCCTCCATTTCTGTCTTGGTCCGATGGACATTGATGGAGGTCACATCCGCCAGTTTCATGGGTTTGGTCTTTTCACCTGTCAAGGACACCCGGGAATTCTTAACTTCTGCAACTTCGACTTCCTCCACAAAGGAAGACCAAGAACCACAGTTAGGACAGCGCCCTAGATATTTGGGTGAATTATAGGCACAATTTTGACAAATAAATGTCGTTTTTTTCTTTGCGATGATAAACCTCTTTCTAAATCTCTATCTCACACTCAATCACTTGGCAAAAATCAATCTTCTCATTTGGCACAAACTGGCGCATGAGCATGCGATGGGCTACAACTACCACAGTTTGATGTTCCCGATACTTAGCCATGCATTCTAGAAAACGAGACTTCATCTCTACAGCTGTCTCATATTGAACAGGAGAATTTGGGATCAGCTCCCCCTTGTTTTCTAAAAACAGACATCTAGCTGTTTCAAAGTTCTCTATACCTGTTTCATAAACCTGCCATTCATGCAATAATGGCTCTACCCTCAAAGGAAGGCCAGTAGCACAGGATACATAAAAAGCCGTTTCTAAAGCTCGCGTCACTGCAGAAGACACCAGGATATCAGCTGAGCCAAACAAAGGATTTTTGCAAAGTTCCTGAGCTTGTTGTCTTCCTTTCTCAGATAAGGGTGCCAAATCTATCCCGAATCCAGTATAGGAACGCTCCTCTAACTCACGGTAATTTGGCTCCCCATGACGGACAAAGATAATCTTCATCTTAGTGCCCTGTCGACCCAAACCCACCGGTCCGTATGCCATCCGCCTCATCTCCATCTGCAATTAAGAAAGGAGCAAAGACAGCCTGAACCACACGTTCCCCGACTTCAAGAACGACTTCTTGATCGGTGATGTTTTTCATCTGAGCAAAAATATGACCTTCATTTCCTGGGTTGCCATAATAGTCTCCATCAATAACCCCCACAGAGTTGATCAAGACCAGACCTTTTTTACGAGGATTAGAGGAACGGTCATAGAGATAGAGCACCTCACCCGCTTGCATATAAGCCTTGACCCCAGTTGGGACGAGGACGATCTCTCCTGGTGCAATGACTGTGCGCTCCGCCACCTTTAAGTCGTAGCCAGCTGCGTGGGCCGTCTCCCGTTTTGGCAGTAAGTCCTGATTGGTATAGCTTGATACAAGTTCAAATCCACGAATTTTTGTCATCATAATTCCTCTTTCATTCTTAATAGTTTCTATCTCTTCTATTATACCATCACTTTGGCCTAGCGTCTCCCCTCTACTACTATTCGTATTTTTTCTGGCAAACACACAAAAGCCCCCTCAACCGAGGAGACTTTTGCAGGAGATTATATGAAAAAAGTAAACTGTATCAAACAAAGTTAGGAGGTCTTTGTTGATGAGACTAGTTTACCCCTTTCTCCTTAAAAAATCCTAAAGACTTTACAATTCTTGTAACAGATAGCGGAAGAGTTCGAGATTGCCTTTTTCTTCTTTAACAAGAAACTCTGGATGCCATTGCAAGCCGATGATGCGATGACCATCCACTGCTTCGATGGCTTCAATGGTCTGGTCGCGTGGGTCAATGGCTGTCACTCGAAAGTTAGGCGCCAAGTCCTTGATGCTCTGGCGATGAACAGAATTAATCTGGCTGGCTTGTCCAAAGAGGCGCTCCACCACGCTGCCTTTTTTGGTCTCAATCGAGTGAGATGTCCCAAAAGGAAGCCCCTGCCAGTGCCCTTCCACTTCTTGATGGAGAGTCCCACCGAAGGCGACATTAACCAACTGAACCCCTCGGCAGATGGCTAGGACCGGCTTGTTTTGACGGACCGCTTCTTTTAGCAAGGCCAACTCAAACTGATCGCGCTCGAGATTGTAGTCATCACTCTCGATGGCGATTTCTTCTCCATAAAAGCTAGGATGGACATTTTGCCCCCCACTGAGGATAAGCTTGTCCACTGTTTCGATATAATCCTTGGCAAAAGATGGGTCCCCCACTGGGATAACCATAGGAAGGCCACCTACTTGCTTAATGGTTTCCGCAAATTTACAAGATACAGACGAATGGATATTTTTCCCATCTGGATCCACTGCACATAGATTGGCAGAGACTCCAACAATCGTTCTACACATGGCCTTCCCTCCTTTGATATTTCTATTCCCCATTTTATCATCCCAACCTTAGAGCGTCTAATATGTATTTTTTAAGGGCCTGATAAATATTTTTTATCACCGAAATCATAATTGTTTTCCCTTAAAATCTTCCTATGTCAAGTGAGTTTTTTTCCTTTTAGTATGGTAAAATAGAAATGAAATCTTCACGAAGGAGAATACTATGGATAAACAAACCGTTGCGGTCATCGGTCCTGGTTCTTGGGGAACTGCCCTTTCTCAAGTCCTCCACGATAATGGCCATGAAGTGCGGATCTGGGGAAACGTCCCAGAACAAATCGACGAAATCAATCAAGAACATACCAACAAACGCTACTTTAAGGATGTCCTGCTAGATTCAGGGATCAAGGCTTACCACAACTTGGATGAAGCCCTTTCTGGAGCAGATGCGGTCCTCTTTGTCGTCCCAACCAAGGTGACACGACTCGTTGCCAAGCAAGTGGCCGAACTCTTAGACCATCCTGTTAAGGTCATGCATGCTTCTAAAGGACTAGAGCCAAATACCCACAAACGCATTTCTCAAATTCTTGAAGAAGAAATCCCTGCTTCTCTACGTAGCGAGATTGTGGTCGTGTCTGGTCCAAGTCACGCTGAAGAAACCATTGTTCGCGACATCACTCTGATCACAGCAGCTTCTAAGGATTTAGAAACAGCTCGTTACGTTCAAGAGCTCTTCAGCAATCACTACTTCCGACTCTATACTAATACAGATGTAATCGGTGTAGAAACGGCTGGTGCCCTGAAAAATATTATCGCAGTCGGAGCTGGAGCCCTCCACGGACTTGGATTCGGAGACAACGCCAAGGCTGCCATCATCACACGCGGCCTTGCTGAAATTACCCGTCTAGGAGTGAAACTTGGAGCTAGCCCATTGACCTATAGTGGACTATCGGGAGTTGGAGACCTGATCGTGACAGGAACTTCGATCCACTCTCGGAACTGGCGCGCTGGAGATGCCCTCGGTCGTGGTGAAAAATTAGAAGATATCGAAGCCAACATGGGCATGATCATCGAAGGGATTTCAACCACTAAGGCTGCCTACGAACTAGCCCAAGAGCTTGACGTCTATATGCCGATCACACAAGCCATCTACCAAGTGATTTATGAAGGACAAGATATTCGTGAAGCCATTAACTTCATGATGAACAACGAATTTAAAGAAGAGAATGAGTGGAACTAAGAGTTATTTCTTGCTACTCATTCAACGAAACCATCATTCTTTAGTTAGAAAGGAATTATTATGACAAAAGTTAGAAAAGCAGTCATTCCTGCGGCTGGACTTGGAACGCGTTTCCTACCTGCAACCAAAGCCCTGGCCAAAGAAATGTTGCCAATCGTGGATAAGCCAACCATCCAATTTATCGTTGAGGAAGCACTTAAGGCTGGCATCGAGGATATTCTCGTTGTCACTGGTAAATCAAAACGTTCGATTGAAGACCACTTCGACTCAAACTTCGAACTTGAGTACAACCTCAAGGAAAAAGGAAAAAATGACCTATTGAAACTGGTCGATGAAACTACTGGGATGCGCCTCCACTTCATTCGTCAAAAACATCCGCGTGGCCTTGGAGATGCTGTCCTTCAGGCCAAGGCCTTCGTTGGGAATGAGCCTTTCGTCGTGATGCTAGGAGATGATTTGATGGATATCACAGATGATACAGCCACTACTCTCACCAAGCAGTTGATGAATGACTATGATGAGACACATGCTTCAACCATTGCAGTCATGGAAGTTCCCCATGAAGAGGTTTCTGCCTATGGAGTCATCGCTCCTCAAGGGGAAGGTATCAACGGACTGTATAGCGTCGAAACCTTTGTCGAAAAACCGGCACCTGAGGAAGCACCAAGTGACCTTGCCATTATCGGTCGTTACTTGCTGACTCCAGAGATCTTCCAAATTTTGGAAAACCAAAAACCAGGCGCTGGAAATGAAATCCAATTAACCGATGCCATTGATACCTTGAACAAGACCCAACGAGTATTTGCCCGTGAATTTAAAGGCAGACGCTACGATGTGGGGGACAAGTTTGGTTTCATGAAAACATCTATTGATTATGCATTGAAACACCCACAGGTTAAAGATGATCTCAAACAATACATCATCAACCTTGGAAAACAATTAGAAGAAACAGGAAAAGGTACCGAGGAGTAAAAGAGCCTCACCCCGACTTTCGATTATAAAGCAAAGAGACCGGACTAAATGTCCGGTCTCTTTTCGTTTCTTAAAAAATTATATTTTAAGCTTTGTTCTGTTTGCGTTTTTCTACATAGAAAGCAAATCCAAGGGCACTAATCAAGACACCGCCGATGATACCAACCATTGAAATGGTTTGTCCAGTAGATGGCAATTTCTTGCTTTCTGTTTTTTCTTCTACCTTAGCTGCTGTTTTGTAGACAACTCCATAAGATGAGAAGTGATTGGTTGTGAAGGTTACCTTGCTCTTGTCTTCATTCAAGCTGAACTGGTAGGTTTCAACCTTGCCATCTTCTCCAATGCCTACAACAGATTCTACTTCTTTCGTAGGATCAACTGGCATAGTCACCACAGTTGGGCTGAATTGATGAACGGCTCCATTTTGATTAGACAACTGAATGTCATAAATCTTATAATCTTTACCTTTGAGAGCTTGGACATCCTTCAAGACAGAAACTGCCAAATTAAAGCCACCTTGGGCAAAATCTGGATTTTGTAAGGTGATTCCAGTAACAGGGTCTACTAAAATGTAAGAATTCGTCGGAAGAACTGGACGATTGTTTGTTGTTGGAGGAGAGACAATCGTAGTTGAAGTGTTTTCATCCTTACTTGGTTGAGTTGGCTTGGTTTCGTTCTTGCTTGGCTCAGTACTTGGCTCAGTTGGTTGAGTTGCATCCTTGCTTGGTTCAGTCGTTGTAGTTGTGGTTTCATCCTTGCTTGGCTCGGTACTTGGCTCAGTTGGTTGAGTCTCATCCTTGCTTGGCTCAGTACTTGGAGCAGTTGTTGTAGTTGCGTCAGTGCTTGGCTCGGTACTTGAAGCTGTTGTTGTAGTTGTGTCAGTGCTTGGCTCGGTACTTGGAGCTGTTGTTGTAGTTACGTCAGTGCTTGGCTCAGTACTTGGAGCGGTTGTTGTAGTTGCATCCGTGCTTGGCTCGGTACTTGGAGCTGTTGTCGTAGTTGCGTCCGTGCTTGGCTCAGTACTTGGAGCTGTTGTTGTAGTTGCGTCAGTTGGTTCCTTGTAATCATCTGGAAGAGATGCCCGATACGGATCATCTGTTCTACCCGCTTCTTTCAAGGTCGCTGAAAGCTCAGCTTCATATTGTTTAAATTGTTTGAAAAGACGTTCAGAACGCGCTATTGCTTCAGCAGTTACTTGATCCTCTGCTCCTTTTGCAGCTGCTTCATCAGCTTTCAAGGCAGCATATTTTGCATCACTCACTTTTTGTTCAATAATAAGCTGTTCTTCTAGTGCTTTCCAGTGATTTTGGATAGATTTTCCAAAGAGATCTTGGTTATTGATGGCCATTTGGTCGATGTGCCAGACTGTCCAATACCATGAATTTGGATCATAAGTAGCTGTTTGAGGTTTAAAGGCCTCGTAAGTATCTTTCACATTTCCATAGAACGGAACATAAGGGGTATTCCGTGAAGGTCCCATGCCGAGCCATACAGTACCACCAAATGATTTTGGAAGGTTTGGATTGATTTGATAGACATGGGCATCGATCACATTTTCGTTTCCTAAAGCATACTTGTATTGGTCTTTACGAACAGTATCGTTGCTACCATCATCACCTTGTTTCTTCACGCCAATTTGATCATCTGGTACAAAGCGTCCATTCAAGTGTTCAAAACGGTTCCGTTGCAATGCAAAAGCATCTTCTAAGGTGTATTTTTTGTTTGGATCGGTTGGTGAACGGAAGAGCTCATACTCATCATCCTCATAAGTGACTTTAGAGTCTGGATCTAGCAAGGTGATTCCTGCATAGGTCCGTGAGCGGTCTCCTTCAGCATATTTTTCTGGTCCATAAGATTTAGCAATATGGAAGTTGCCATCTTTATCTGTCTTGTAGTTGCCAGATTCCTTGGCTACTTTTTCTACATCTTTAGAGGCAATGACATTTTCAGTGTCATTCAAATCAACATGACCTAGGTAGTAGGTATTTGCAAAGACTGCATATTTATCTTCTGGCACCTTCACCGCTACATACTGGTGACCAGAAAGAATTTCCATATACCAAGTTTCATTTTGGTCTGCAAAGATGACCACATTTCCCTCAGCTGAACCTTTTTCTTCGATGACTTTAGCCAGTAATTCAACCCCTTCACGGGCAGTTTTAACACGTGGCAAGATGACATCTAGCATAGCTGCTTCTGGTAGGCCATTCTCTTTCAAAGGATCCGTTGACAAGACTTTTTTATTTGGAATCGCTGTTACTGTCGCTGTCATGGATACACCGGCTTCATTAAAACCGTGTTCCCCGAAAGCCCCGTTGCTACCGTCACCACGAGCAGAGTCATAAGTAGCTGTGTATTTCATTTCATTGGCAGCATGCGGGTAGGTGAATCCGTTGGATTCATCCTCGATTTGATCTCCCTCATTATAGGTCTTGGCATCGACAACAACATAGTTTTTGTTGTGTTTTCCACCATTTGGATAATAGGGATAGTCCTCAGTCCGGCCAAACAGAGTCGTTCCATCCTTGGTCAACTGGCGACCAATGATAAATCCACAGCAGGCCTGAACGGCTTGAATCGGTAGGAGTAAGAACGTCATCGCTACCAAAGCTAGTTTAAACAACCATTTCTTCATCGCAAATCTCCTTTTTGCTTATTTTATGTCCTCAAGCGGTTTTTGGACACAAGTAGGTTTTATATACCACCAGTCTACTCCTTTTTAACTCACATTGCAAGCGCTTTCTTTTTACATTATTATTCATTTATTTGTGATGTTTTTAGCTTTCTCTATTGTTTTTAAGAAATATATACAAAAAAACTGAGACTTCACTCAGTTTTCAGATAATTTACAAATGTGCTACAAATCATAAAAGAGGATGAAAGATAAAGGGGCAAGCATAAAGAAGAATAGCACTAGCTGTGTAAAGGACTAAGGCTCCCAAGCGCCAGCTTTTTTTCAGGCTATCTCGCTCACCATAAACGGGAAAGACAAAGGCTAGAATCCCTCCTCCCACCAAGCCTCCTAAGTGACCTGCTAGACTAATCCCGGGCATAAAGCTAAAGAGGATATTGATCAGGATCAAGGCAGTATAGCGTTGACTCAAATAGCGAATATAGGGACTCCGAGCAATAAAGCGTAAACTGACAATGGCCGCAAAGAGGCCAGACAGGGCTGTCGAAGCTCCGGCTGCGACAACTTCTGGAGAAAAGACCAAGACAAAAAGATTGCCCATTAAACCAGACAAGAAGTAAAGGGCTAAGAAAGCCTTTGAACCAAATAAATCTTCTGCGATTCTTCCGAGGAAATAGAGGGTTACCATGTTTAAAACAAAGTGTTGCAAGCCAACGTGAACAAACATGGCAGCAAGCAAACGCCAGCTCTGGCTCGGATCCTCTAGGATTTCATATCCTAAGACACCCCCAAAGTCGTAGACAGTTTGAACTGATTCATAGTCAAAACCACGAAGCAATAACATGGATAGAAAAACGCCGGTTGTTAATAAAAGCAGGCTACTAGTCACTGGGTATTTCTTATCAAATAGTTGATTCATCCACAAGGACCTCCTGTACTGGAATATCATGGGGAGCAGGTGCAAAGTCTACTTCCTGGCAGGCATAGATGGTACTGACGGTCGCTCCGTCGAAATCTGCCAAATAGCGATCGTAATAGCCTCCTCCATAACCCAGACGGTGGCCACCTTTTTGAAAGGCCACTCCGGGAACATGGATCAGGTCAATCTTCGACTTATCTATTACTTGACTCCCATCCTCTGGTTCCAAGAGGCCAAAGGCTGTTTGTTTCAACTTCTGCGGATCATAGGTTGCAAATTCCATGCGCCCTTTGGGATACGTCTTTGGGATGACAACCTGTTTGCCATCTTCTTGAGCTACATCAATCAGAAAACTCGTATCCACCTCATGCGGGAAGGACAAATAGGTTGCAATAACGCTCGCTGCTTTGTAAGCTGGCAAAGAGCGCAACCGCTGGATTAAGGACTGATCTGCAACCCGTTTGATCTCCGGCTCCAAGCCTTTCATCTTCTTCAATACACTTTTTCGAATACTTGCTTTCATTTTCATCTTTCTTTATTGGTTGGCTTTCATTTTTAAGAAAGGACTAATGGCTTTGACACCAAAGTGCAGGGCTTCTTCCTTGGGACTCATCTGAGGGTGATGGAGGGCATAAGGACTGTCCACTCCCAACCAGAACATGACCCCATCCACTTTTGACAAGAGATAACCGAAATCCTCTCCGGTCATGGCTGGTAGGATATCAATCAAGGTGACATCTTCTGCTTGATCAAAGAAGGTCATCAGTTCATCTGCCAAGTCTGGATTGTTTTCCACCGGCAAATAGCCCCCTTGCTTAAGTTCAAGATCTAGCTCTATATCAAAAGCATCTGCAACCCCTCTCGCAATTGTTTCGAGCCGCTTCTGGGTCAAGAGGTTCATTTCCATGGTCAGGGTCCGAATCGTCCCATGCAGAAAGGCTGTCTCCGCAATGACATTATTGGTCGTCCCCGCATGCATGGAACCGAAGGTCACAACCGCTCCCTCGATAGGATCGACATTGCGGCTGACAATGGTTTGGACCTGAGTGACAAAATAGCAGGCGGCGACCAGGGCATCCTTGGCTTCATGGGGAAAGGCGGCGTGTCCACCTTTTCCTTTAAAGGTCAGCTTCACTTCACAGGTCCCTGCAAAGAGCGTCCCCCGATTGGTCGCAATCTCGCCTACCTTTAAGTCCGGACGGACATGGAGGCCGTAGAATTGATCGGGCAACCAATCTCCAAAGGCCCCATCCTCATACATGAGCATACCTCCAGCTTCATTTTCCTCGGCTGGTTGAAAGAGGAACAAGAGATTGTTCTTAGGCTGTTCTTGGACCAGTTGCTCCAGCAAGCCCAAGGCCAGCGTCATATGGACATCATGGCCACAGGCATGCATCCGACCTTCGTGACGGGAGGCAAAGTCAAGGCCAGTTTGCTCGACAATGGGCAGGCCATCAATATCCGTCCGCCAGCCAATGGTCTTTTCGGGATTGGATCCCTTCAAAAAGACTAAGATCCCCGTCCGCCAGGTCCGCTGCTCGACGAATTCTTTTCCCTCGGTGATTTCAGCGATACGCTCCAAGAGATAGGCTTGTGTTTTGAACTCTTCTAGTCCAATTTCTGGGATTTGATGCAGGTCTCGCCGAATTTTTACTAAATCAAGTGTCATATCCATCTTCCTCTTTTGAGAAGAAACCGAGGTATCCCCCAGCTTCCTTTTCTTATTTCTCTATTATAGGTTACGCAAGGCATCCTCAAGTGCTGTTTTTTGTTGCGTCTGTTCGTCAATCGTCTTGATCACGCGCGCAGGCACACCCGCTACCACTACATTTTCAGGTACATCTTGGGTAACAATCGCACCCGCCGCTACAACGGAGCCATTACCAACTTGAACCCCTTCGATGACGACGGCATTGGCACCAACCAAGACGTTATCCCCGATACGAACAGGTTCTGCAGAGGCTGGCTCAATGACACCGGCAAGAACTGCTCCTGCTCCGATGTGGCTGTTTTTACCAACCGTTGCACGGCCACCAAGAATAGCTCCCATATCAATCATGGTCCCAGCACCAATTTCAGCACCGATATTGATGACAGCCCCCATCATGATCACCGCATTGTCTTCAATGGTCACCTGATCTCGGATAATCGCACCTGGTTCAATCCGCGCATTCAAATAGCGCTTGTCCAGCAAAGACACCGCTGAATTGCGACCATCTTGCTCTACGATATAATCTTTGTTTTCTGTTAAGTTGGCAAGAAGGGGCTCAATCTCTTTCCAGTCTCCAAATAGGACATTGCCTAGTTTTACAACGGATGCTGGAAGCTCTCCTGCCAATTCCCCTTCGAAGGTTACTTTTACATTGGTTTTCTTTTCTGCATTGCCGATAAAAGCGATAATCTCTTGTGCAGTCATTTTTTGTGCAATCATGGCGATACCTCTTGTTCTATGTAGTCAGTCCTCTAGGAAGATAGGCTCCTTTTAAACTCTTTGATTTTACTATTATAGCATAATTTAATGGACACACTAAATCGCGACCTAGTCAAATGATTACAGTTGGTTCCTGCCATTTGGGTTCCTATTGGACCACTATTTTTTTCAATCGGTATTGATCCGAATTTTCGTCAAAATACAAATAAACTCGTTTGCTATCTGTAGTTGAATAGACTAGAGCGATGGTATCCACTTCTCCAGGATTGGGAATAATAAAAATCATGGAATCTGGATTTCCCAATTGAGAAGCCGCTTCTCGGATCTCCATGCCTTCTTGCCCATCCTGAGGCATCAGAGCTTGAAATTCGTCTGTGGTTTTGGTAGGTTCACCTAGCTTACTTTTATTGTTACCTACACTTAAACTAGTTATCTTTTCTGTATCATCAACCTTCTTAAAACTAATATAAACAAAACCAAATTGATCTGGCTGTTTATAGGTTAAATGTGTGCCTTGTTGTTCTGGGCTAAAATAGGAATAATTACCATTCCAAGCTTTCCCAAAGTGTTCAACAGTTTCCTCCGGCGTTACAAACTCTAATTTCTTATGATGGATCAAGTTCAGTAACTCGTCCAAACTAAAAGAGTGAACGCCATTGTTTTCATCCACATAGGGAGAATTTTCGGATGTCAGTTGCTTCGACTTCTTATCTGACTCACTCTTCTCTTCCTTTGTCTGGTTAGAAGATTCTGATGGTTGGCTAGAGGAGGCAGATGATGAGCTAGC
Organism: uncultured Streptococcus sp.; assembly: GCA_902470035.1. GTDB lineage: Bacteria > Bacillota > Bacilli > Lactobacillales > Streptococcaceae > Streptococcus. The sequence continues at coordinate 13,065 of CABREZ010000013.1, forward strand.
GGATGTCGAACTTAACGAATGACGGTCCTGTTTTTTACTTACTGTGCTATCCTGCTCTGTCTTTTGGGAAGATTGACTCACATAGCCAATGACCCCAATGATAAAACCAAAGAGGAGAACCATCCCCACTCCAGCTGCTAGAAGCGAACCAAAACGGGGCAAGCCCGCTCCTCGAAAAGCATCCTCACGGACACTTCTCTTCACTCCTTTATGATAACTCCGAAGACTGGGACTTTCAAAAGCTTCTCCTTCAGGCCCACGATCTGAAAAGACTTCAGACACTTCCCTATTCCTACTTGGGAACCTAGACCATTCTCTTTGAATCTGTCTACCTTTTTCCATTCCATTTCCCTTCTTTTTGCTTAACTTTGCTTCCTAGGATCTAATTGGCTCTTGCGCAACAAGGAATAGGAACCGTCTACATGTTCCAGCTCCAATAAATAAGTTTTTCCCTTCTCATCCTGATAGGATAGTTGAAAACCTTCCTGATCAGGCCCGATCTGGCGTCGGACGAAGGATTGTAGGCCCTGATAGTTGGCTAACAATGCCTTCAGATCTATCTTTTCTCCAAGCTCCAAACCTTGATAAACCTTTTCTGAAAAATCTTTTTTCCCCTCCCGGTCTAGATTGGCTAGACTGGCGTCAATCTCCTCTAGCAGATAGCTCCCATCTGCCCCCTTGCTAAAAAGTAAACGGATGGATGCTCCCTTGCCTCTGTCCTCCCAACGATAAAGGAGGGAGAGACTAGTTTGCTTGCTTGTTGTAGATTGAAAGAGGACTTTTTCTTGGGGATGGCCCATCTCCTTCAGAAGGGTCTCCAGGCGACTTCCAGTCTGCTTCAGACTACCATTTTGGTTCTTTATCGACAGAGAAAAATGCTTAATTTGTTCCAAGGTCCATGGCGAATCCTTTTTTTCATTCGTTTCTTTTAAGAGTCGCTCCCCTTGAAATTCTTTCGCTTTAAAAGTTGATAAGTTCCTTATTTCGCTTATCGCTGTAGAACTTTTCGGTGGATGACTAAGGACCTCTAACCCTATCCCTAGGAGGAGCGCTAGCAATAGGAGACCAGGAATTGTTAGCTTCTTGATGACTGTATCCATTTACTCCTCCTTATTCGACCTTGACTAGATGATAGCGCGCATCTTTTTGGGCTTGCAAAGTGACAAAGACGAGCCCCTCTTGTGCACGGTAGGTCAGGACTAAAGCCGTTTTGCCATCCTTATAATTCAAAAGCAATGATTGTGGCAAGCCTACCTTTTGTAAAATGTCTTCAAGCTTCATGCCGGTTTTCTCTTTCCCACTAGCAAGATTGGTCAAGGCTGCCTTTTTCAGCTGTTTACTTTCCAGATGGTCCTTAGAAGTTGGCTGATAGCCCTGAATAGCTGTCAGATAGTAGCTGTCCTTCATATGGGTAAATTCCAATTGGTATCTATCTCGACCATCTTGTGTCGTTCCATAGCTGAGACGAAGGAGCTGCGTTGTAGCTTTTGACTCGAGTCGAGCTTGCTTGGCTCCCCCTAATTTTTTGACCAGGTTCTCTGGTGTCGTCCCCTTGGTGCTTGGCAAACCAGTCGCATCTCCTATTTTAAACTCCAGTAATTCCTCCAAATTCACCCCAACTTCTGAGTGGTCTGATTTCGCCAGAAAGTCCTGTAGATAAGCTTCTTCCTGATGAAAGGTCACTTGCTGGTCTGGATTTAGCTGTTCTTGTGGCCTCCCAAAAGTAGCAAGACCATAGCCTAAGCCCAGCATTGCGAGGATCCCGAAAATAATCCCTCTTTTTTTGATGAAAGCTAGGATGGCCTTCAGATATTTTCTTGTTGTTTCCTTTACATTATCCATTCTGCGATCGTATCTGTATCCCTTTCCGTCCAACTGTTTACACCTGTTTCCTTTAGCAACATATCCTACTATACCATAAATAGCCAGTCCTCGCTAGAATAGAGAAGAGGCTGGGACAAAAGTCCTAGCCTCTCAATTGTCTTTGGATTGTCGAGCAAGACGCAGTGGTTGAGTGGGCTCTACTACGCTGATTTCATCAGCTTTTACAGCCCTACTCAACTGTGCGGAGGTGGGACGACGAAATCGAATTCTAACCAATTACCGATTTCTGTCCCACTCTCTTTTTCTAGCTTTAGGAAAGTTGAAGTTATTCCTCTCTTTTCCCTACCATTGTGAAGTGGGAAAGTGACCTAACCTTAGTCATCACCTTTTTTAGCAAGAAGGAAATCTCCATCTGATTGTTTCACAAACGTTAACTTATATTGGTCTGAAGTTGAAGATTTAAAACGGATTGTCATGGTAGTAACAATATCATGAGTTTTGTAGTCTTCATCTGCAGACAAAGAAAGAGAATAAATGGTATTATCTTTCAAAACTTCCTTGTAAGAAACGCCATCCTTACCAGTTTTGGAATCTCCGACTTTGAGCTTGTCATAGTAAGATGAGGTCATGAAATTGTCCTCAGCTTCGTTATAATTCCCTGTATAATAGAGGTCCTGTAAATAATAGGTATCTCCATCTTTCTTAAAGGTCAATCTCATATCACGAACGGTATGGTATTGAGAATAGGTATCATCCTGATCATCTTCTAACTCGCCCCATTCTAAATCAATGAGATCTCTTCTAAATGAACCTTGTAAGGCTTTTCCGTGTTTATCCACAACATCTTCAATGGATGTTCCCAAATCTGAAGTTGAGTAAGTACCAAGCTCAAGGTCAGCCAAATCAGTAATGTTCCATGTAAAATCAGTATCTTCTGGGTCAATATACTTTCCAGACTGATCGCGTTTTGATTCCCCTGCATCAGCTTTCGGATGAAGGACAGGCGAGGAACTTTTTGCACTATTTGCTGCTCCCATAGAATGGCCGACGAAGAGACCGATAATGACTCCTAAGACGGCAAAGCCACTGATACAAGCAATTAACAGACCTTTCCCTGCCTTCTTCTGATCACCAGTTTCTGGCACACCAAATGGTGCCTGTGATTGATTCGTATTCATCTTTCATCTATCTCCTCTATATTAAAAACGTTCTGGACCAATGTATAAGAAGTCCCCATCTGGTTGTGCTAAGAAGCGTAATGTCTTATAATCGTCTCCCACTTTAAGGTTGATCTTTGCAACCACTCGAGTAGAGTCATACTCTTCTCCATCAGCAGTGATTTTTGTCTCTGTACCAATTTGAACATTTTGTTTATGTTTCTTCAAAACTTCCAATAAGGAGGTTCCACCTTTACCAGTTTTCTTATCTCCTTTTTTCAGATCTTTGAATTCTTTCGTGCTCATCTCACGATCTGTAGAAGTATCTTCATCTTCATCGTCTTCACTCGCATAGACTTCTTCCAAGTTAAAGGCTTCTACAGATTTCAAATAATAGTTGCCATCCACTTTTTCAAATCTGAAATAAATATTTTGGTGAGAGGCGTTCTTTGCACGATCCCAAGTAAGAGTCATGCCTTTCTTTTCATATTCGACACTAGTAGCCAATCCATACGTATCAACAATCTGATCAGCAGTCAAGCCATATCCGTCCTTGTTGCTGTAACTTAATGCAGCAAGGTCTTTGAGGGTCCAAGTATAGACAACCTCATCTTTTTCTGTAATGAAGCTGTTCTTTGTCTTCTTAGCTTCTTCGCTAGCACGATCTAATCGTTTTGTACGTTTGGCATCTTCTTGAGGTTTAGCTGAATGTCCCCAGAAATAGCCAGCTCCGCCACCGATCAAGCCACCAAGGAAGAGGGCAAGAATAGAAAAGACGATAAAGTTAGTCCATCCGCGCTTCGGTTTTGGCTGAACATTCCATTGGGATTGGAAGTCTTGAGGGTTCCCTTGTTGGTAGAAAGGATTGTTTTCTACCTGTGGCGCTTGATTTTGGAAAAATTGTTCCTGTCCTCCAGCTTGTGGTCCTTCTACCGGAGAAGACTGTTGGAAGCCTTGCGCTCCTGGTGCACCAAATGGCTCATAAGCTGTTTGCCCATTTTGTACTCCAAAAGGGTCTTGGAAGTTTTGGCCCATTGAATCTTCAAGAGGTTCTTGAGCAGCCTGCCCCCCTTGTGCTCCAAAAGGCTCTTGGACTGTTTGACCCGTTTGGGCTTCAAGAGGTGGCTGAACAGTTTGTTCGTTTTGTGCTCCAAAAGGTTCTTGAACAGTTTGTCCCTCTTGTGTTCCAAAAGGCTCTTGAGAAACGTTCTCCTCTTGTGTTCCAAAAGGTGTCTTGTCTTCTGTTGTCATAATCTCTCCTTTACTAACAACCTTCGCTCATCGTTCTTTCTACTTTTTTGTGATCATAGTTTGACGTGCAAAGTATAAATATAGTAGTTCTACTATATCATAAAACAGTCTATTTTTCCACCTCATTCTGAGATATGGAAAGCGATTAAAAAACGACCTCTTTCGAGATCGTTTTGTCTGTCTATTATAGACGAGCGTTGAGTTCTTTGCTCAATTCTTCAAATCCTGGTTTTCCAAGAAGGGCAAACATGTTACGTTTGTAAGCTTCAACACCTGGTTGGTCAAATGGGTTGATAGCATTCAAGTAACCTGAAAGAGCGATAGCCAATTCGAAGAAGTAGATAGTGTAACCAAGAGTAAAGGCATCTTGCTCAGGAAGAGTTACGTACATGTTTGGCACGTCACCGTCAGTGTGGGCAAGAAGAACACCGTCAGTCGCTTTTTTGTTCACGAAGTCAACATCTTTTCCTTGGAGGTATCCAAGTCCATCAAGGTCTTCTTCCAAAGTAGGGATGATCACGTTCTTACGTGGTTTGTCAACGCGGACAACTGTTTCAAACATGATACGAGTTCCTTCTTGGATAAATTGACCCAATGAGTGCAAGTCTGTTGAGAAGTTAGCTGAAGTTGGGTAAATCCCTTTTTGGTCTTTCCCTTCTGACTCACCAGCCAATTGTTTCCACCATTCTGAGAAGTATTGAAGTGATGGCTCATAGTTTACCAAGATTTCAGTTGCATAGCCTTTACGGTAAAGGATGTTACGAACAGCTGCGTATTGGTAAGCTTCGTTTTCTGAAAGTTTGTCTGAAGTGTAGTGTTTACGAGCAGCATTCGCACCTTCCATAAGAGCTTTGATATCTGCACCTGATGCAGCGATTGGAAGCAATCCAACTGCTGTCAATACTGAGAAGCGTCCACCGATATCATCTGGAACCACAAATGTTTCCCAACCGTTAGCATCTGCTTCAACCTTAACAGCACCTTTTTGGCGATCAGTTGTTGCGTAGATACGTTTGTTAGCTTCTTCTTGTCCGTATTTCTTAACCAAAAGTTCTTTGAAGACACGGAAAGCGATAGCTGGTTCAGTTGTTGTACCTGATTTGGAAATCACGTTTACTGAGAAGTCTTTGTCTGCTACATACTCTACCAAGTCAGCAAGGTATGTTGATGAGATTGAGTTCCCAGCGTAAAGGATTTGTGGTGCTTTACGTTCTTCTTTTG
>CABREZ010000014.1 GCA_902470035.1 uncultured Streptococcus sp.
AGATACGTTAATGAGAAAATAAGGCGTCACTTCAAGGGCAACCCCGTTTTGCTCGATGGTATCGAAAAGCTGGACATAGTTCTCAGCACCGCCCCAACCAGTTCGCACATATTTCTTTTTTGCCTTTAGTCCAGGCAGGATTTCTTCGAATGTCATCATCTTCTCCTTTGATTCATACTCCCTTTCATTATAACAAAAATCATGCTTGCTCGTTGTTTTTCAACAGAAAAAGGGGAGCTTCCCCCCCTTTTCACTCTATTCACCATTTTCTGTCTTGTTCTTTTTCAAGGCGCGAATCGTGAACCAATAGTAAATCATCAATCCTATAACAATGATTACCGTAGGTAGTATTATGGTCATGGTAGAATTCTGAATCCCTTGTGCCAAAGTCCAGCGATGCAAGAATCCCACTACTAAAAAGGCTAAAATAGGAAAGACAAAAGCTCGGCCAATTTCTTCTTTCCATTGCCACAGAATGAGGACGCCACTAGCCCCTGTTACCAGGAAAGTATCCCATGGATTCGGTACCGTCAACCAGGCAAAAGCTGGCAAAAAACGGACCCCAACTATTTCACTGATAAAATAGATCCCCAGAACGAGAACGACTGCTACATAAATTGCTTTTTTGGACTTTTCTTCTGCAAAAATGAGGCAACGAAGGAGATAGAATAGGAATCCAACGGCCAAAAGTCCTAAAATACTATCCGTTAGATAGACGAGGGGCTTGAGAACCAGGACTGCTTGCGAAGCAAAATCACTTAAGAGGCGATAAAAAATGACAATTCCTGAGACGATTGCCCCATATTTTAGAACGGATCTCGTGGATTCTTTAGGTATGTTCTCGATGATTTGGTCTGCCATTCCCTTTGGATCCTGTCCAAAATAGTCCTTGGCTGTCAATCCATCACCGCTTGCTTGCGAAAAATCTAGCGCTAGATTATAGACCTGCTCTCTTAGTGCTTTCTCCTCATATAAGAAGCCGGCAAAATTGAAATAATCCCAGAGATCTTGGAAATAAGCTTGATCCTCCTGGCTAAAGGTTTGAACCAAAGCCTGCGTTTCTTCATAATAAATAGCTGATGTCATGGTGTTTCCCCCTTTCTTTGGAGACGAAATACAATGAAGGACAAGACTAGTCCTATCAGAGGGAGTAGCCAGCGTAATGAATTGGCCGTTCCTGGATTCACAAAGCGAACACAGCATCCAGTTACAAAGAAAGTCACTCCCATGACCAGTAGGCTAACAGCGAGCCGTCCCTGATTTCTATAGGTCATGATCGTAAATCCAAGAAGAACCAGAAATGCAAGAACAATCGCCCAACCATCTGGCAAAAGGATACTTCGATTCAGACTCAAATGGTCAGAAAACACGCGCTCTATCCTAGGAGACAGGATCAAGCTAATCACACTGATGATAAGAGCCCAAGGCCACTTGATTTCCCCATAGCTCTGTTTGGACCAAAGCCACATCATGAATTGACTCAACACTACGAAAATGAGTAGATCTAGCAGATATGTTAAGGGAGCAATAACCAGTGGCATCATCCAGGCAAAATCCATTACAAACCGCATGCCAACGAAAATCGTTCCAAGAATCAAGAATAACCCCACAAAAGAACCTAGCCTGCGCCTAGGTAACTCCGAGAGAACTTGGTCAATCATGGCCCTTGGATCCTTTCCGTAGTAGTCCATCGCACCAATCCCGTCTCTCTCAGCAACCTTTAAATCGCAAACCATATTGTAGAGCTGTTCACCCAGTAGCTCATCATCATAAAAATAGGACTTCACTCCGATATAAGCTATCATTTTTTTCATATAGGCTTGATTGTCCTTATTTAGGTGCAACAATTCAGCTGACATTTTTTCTGTATAATCTTCGATCATGCTTCCCCCTCCTTTTTTACGCGTTCTACTTTAATAACCAGATCCTGCCACTGGTTCCAAAATTCCTCTAGTCGCTCTCTTCCTTCCTTGGTTAGAGAGAAATATTTGCGATCAGGTCCATCCGGAGAGGGCCTCATTTCTCCTACTATAACTCCCTGCTTCTCTAACTTCTGAAGCAAGGGATAAACGGTCCCCGCAACAATCTTATCAAAGCCGGTTTCCTTAAGGCTTTGGATCAATTCATAGCCATAAATAGATTTCTTTGAAATAATTTCTAAAACACAACCTTCCAGGACACCCTTGAGCAATTGCGACTCTTTCATCCTGCTCCCCCTTTCTATACCGCCTCTTTTTGGCTAGTTTGTTTTACATACTAGTCCTTTCACTATTAGTATACTTCATCCAAACTAGTTTGTAAAGCATAATAGTGATAATCTTGAATAAAACTCAATAAATCCGAACAATATGACTAAATATACAAAATTTTTATAAAATTAGTTGCTTTTTATAAAAAAAGGTGTATAATGATACAAAATATTTATTAAAGGAGATAAGTGATGAAAAAATCTAAACTAGCTTTCCTAGCAGGTGTCACGGTTGCTTCAGCCCTGTTCCTTGCTTCATGTGGATCATCTTCAAAATCTTCTCAGACAAACACATACTCATACGTGTTTAGCACTGATCCAGATTCTCTGAACTACCTCCTTTCAAACCGTTCTACAACAAGTGACGTTACAACTAACTTGGTGGATGGATTGTTTGAAAATGACCAATATGGTAATCTCGTCCCTGCTCTAGCGGAAGATTGGTCTGTTTCTAAAGACGGACTAACCTACACTTATAAACTCCGTAAAGATGCAAAATGGTATGACTCAGAAGGGAACGAATATGCAGATGTCACTGCACAGGACTTCGTCACTTCTCTGAAATATGTAGCAGACAACAAGTCAGATGCCCTCTACTTGGTTCAAAACTCAGTAGCCGGCCTGGATGACTATGTCACTGGTAAAAATACGGACTTCTCTAAAGTTGGAGTGAAAGCCGTTGATGACCATACCCTCCAATACACCTTGGCTCAACCTGAATCCTTCTGGAATTCTAAATTGACGACTTCTACCATGATGCCCGTCAATGAAAAATTCCTCAAATCTGCAGGTAAAGACTTCGGTAGCGTCAAACCTTCTGGAATCCTTTACAACGGTCCTTACTACTTGAAATCCTTCACTTCCAAATCGTTGATGGAGTTCACCAAGAACGAGAACTACTACGACAAAGACAATGTGAAGATTGAAAATATCAAATTGACCTACTTCGATGGTTCTGACCAAGACTACTTGGCTCGTAACTTCTCTGATGGCAACTTGACCACTGCGCGTCTCTTCCCAACGAGCTCAACCTATAGCACCATTGAGAGAAAATTCAAAGACAATATCGTTTATTCACCACAAGATGCGACTGTCTACTATGTCTACTTCAACGTAAACCGTCAAAACTACGGTCATACCGAGAAGACAACAGACGACCAGAAGAACCAAACCAAAACAGCTCTTCAAAACAAAAACTTCCGTCAAGCCATCAACTTTGCCCTTGATCGTACTTCACTAAATGCCCAATCAAACGGGAAAGATGGCGCTAGCAAAACCCTTCGTACGCTTCTTGTACCTCCAACATTTGTGCAAGTAGACAACAAAGACTTCGGTAGCGTTGTCGAAGAAAAACTTGCCGCAACAGGAGATGATTGGAAGGATGTCAGCCTAGCTGATGCGCAAGATAGCATGTTCAATGCGGACAAGGCCAATGCGCAATTTGCCAAAGCCAAAGAAGAGCTCCAAGCGCAAGGTGTTCAATTCCCAATCCACATCGACTATGTGGTTGACCAATCTGCTGCTAGCCTTGTACAGCAGGCAGACTCAATGAAAGACTCCATTGAAAAAACATTAGGAAAAGAAAATGTTGTCGTGGATGTTCAGAAATTGTCTACGGAAGATGCAGACAACGCAACCTACTTCGCCCAAACACCAGATCAAAAAGACTTTGATATGGATATCGGTGGTTGGGGACCTGACTTCCAAGATCCATCAACTTACTTGGATATCTTCAATCCAGTAGATGGTTCAGCCTTAGCAGGAATGGGAATCAATCCGGCAACTGACCAAGCCCTAATCGAAAAACTAGGTTTGAACGAGTACAAACAACTATTGGATGATGCCAATGCAGAACAATTGGATACCAAAACTCGTTACGAAAAATATGCTGTTGCTCAAGCTTGGTTGACAGACAATGCCTTTGCACTTCCTGTCTACTCTAAAGGTGCTGTTCCTTCTATCACGAAGATTAAACCATTTACAAAAGCCTTCTCCTTGATCGGTATCAAAGACGGTTCTAGCTACTACAAGTACATGGAACTACAAAGTGATACAGTCACAACGGCTGACTACGACAAAGCTTATAAGAATTGGTTGAAAGAAAAAGAAGAATCAAACAAAAAAGCGCAAGAAGAACTTGAAAAACACGTCAAATAATGGTTGACGTCAAAACACCGAGGTTGTACCTCGGTGTTTTTGTTTCTAGCAAAATGTTGTATCTTTCATCTCATTTCTCAAGCCTTAATAGTCTTACATACTATCGCACGACAATCTTCCGATAACTTCTAGAAGTTAGAAGAAAGACGAGGACATAAGAGATGAAAAAGACAGCGCAGATGGAAAGAGTTGTTTGAAGGACCAGTCCCGCATTGGTCGCTCCTAAGATGGCAACGATCTTTGCAATCATCTTGTAGGCCACTCCTAGGTATAGGAAGGAGAAGAATAATGGAAGGAAGAAGACAGTGAGAATCTGTTTGCGAATGGTGGTGCCGGTTTGCTTTTGGTCCAATCCTACTTGTTGCAAGATCACAAAATTATCCCGATCCTCATGACCCTCTGAAATCTGTTTGTAGTAAATGACGAGTACTGTAGCTAATAGAAAGATGACTGATAGGAAAATCCCGATAAAGAGGAGAGTCCCTGCTGTTTCACGCCACTCCTTCTCTATACTGTATCGTTCATATCCACCAAAATAAGTCGCACCATATTGACTCATTTTGTCTGTCGAATACAGCTCTTTGGTCACGCCACCAGTAAAATCTTTGTTGTCTTTATTTTTGGCATTAATAGAGAATTCTAAATTCTTATCAACTTTTAGACCCAGTTGGTTCAAGTCAGGGAGGACAAGGTACAAGCCCATTTGGTGTTGAAACAGGGCGTTTTGTGGGATCTTCCCTTGGATAAAGTTGGAGTCTAGTTTTTGTTTAATCGTGAAGGTCTTCCCATTGATATCTAATTGCGCGTCTAATCTTCCTGGATACTGATACCCATAAGCTAAGATTTCATTTTCTCCTAGCTCAACTTTTTGACCCGTCAGTTGCTCGTAAGTCGCATGATCAAAAAAGTAGACTGTTCCCTCTGTCTTCATCTCCTGACCAGCTTGTTCATAAACCTCTAAGCTCCTTCCATCAATCTTTCGAATTTCAGCCGACCAGTATGTTGTCTGTGCCACCTGATAATCTGATAGATTTGTCGCATCGGCTGTTTTCTTAATTTGAGCTTGAACATCCTTGATAACCGGTTCTGTCTCAGCATCTGAAGGCATATGCCCCACACTAATCATGTAATCAGAAGGGTAAACAGTATCTAGGTAGTTCTGCCCTCCAATAAAGATATTGAGCGACCCGGTTAAGGTGACCAAGACCATGGTGGAAAGAATACTAATGGTCGCAAGGCCCGCTGCATTTTTTCGCATCCGAGCGATTAAGTTAGAGACGGATATAAAATTCTCTGGCTTGTAATAGTAGGATTTCCTACCTTTGAGAAATCTTAAGAAGGTAATGGAGCCTGCGTTGAATAAGAGATAAGTCGCCAGAATGACCAAAATGACAGCAATAAAGAATCCTTGAACAGCCGCTACCGGACGCTCAACGGTTAGCGCTATATAAAACGCAATTCCTAAGAGCCCAAGTCCTAAAAGAGTTTGGACCAGCAAGAAGCGTCCCTTCTTCTCTCCTGCTTTTTTCTGTTGCATGAGGTGGAGGGAACTGTAGCGCAAGAGGCGGAAAGAATTCAACAAGAGAATGAGGCCAAAAGCTAAGGCTAACCCAAGTAAAGTGTTAAGAACAGCCCCTATCTGGAAGGTTGATTGAATGACGACTGGTAGCCCCATACATTTTAGGAGCAAGGCAAAAATCAGGCGATCAAATAAGAGCCCCAAACCCAGTCCTACTCCAACTGTGAGAACATAGAAGAAGAGCAATTCCCATAAGGTCATGATGAGGAGATGCTTCTTCTCCATTCCCAGAACACTGTACAAGCCCAGTTCTTTGGAACGATTTTTCATGACAAAGCCATTGGCATAAGCCACCAAAATGATGACGACCAGCTGGACGACGAAACTACCAAAACCAAGAACCGTTCTCGCCGCCCCCCCTCCGTAAGAATCCTCTAAATGAGGGGTAGATGACAAGGCGATAAAACTATAAAGGATCATGGTCGTTAAAATGACAGCCAGGGCAAAGGGGTAATAGAGTTTGCGATTTTGTTTGAGGTTGGAAAGAGCTAATTTACTTGTTAATTTAAACATCACGATCCTCCTTACCCGCCATGATCGTCAAGGTATCTGAGATTTCTTGGAACATCTGACGCTCTGTCTTTTCCCCACGGAAGATCTGGTTGTAGAGGATCCCGTCCTTGATAAAGAGCACGCGCTTAGCCCTCGCTGCCGCTGCAGTTGAGTGGGTCACCATGAGGATAGTTTGGCCCATGCTATTGATATCTTCAAAGACGTCGAGCAAAGCAGCCGAAGACTTAGAATCCAGCGCCCCTGTTGGCTCATCAGCGAGGAGGATTTCAGGTGAGGTGATAATAGCCCGTGCTACGGCCACCCGTTGTTTTTGCCCACCAGAGATTTCGTAAGGATATTTATCTAGAAGTTGGTGAATGCCCAACTCTCGACTCACGCTATCCACCTTACTCATCATTTCCTTGACTGGTCTGCGAGAGAGGACGAGAGGGAGAAGAATATTGTCCTTGACGGACAAGGTATCCAGCAAATTGAAATCTTGAAAGACAAAACCTAATTTTTCCCGACGGAAACTGGAGGCATCCTTGTTCTTGATGGTTGAGGTGTCGGTGCCATTGAGGTAGACCCGTCCTTCCGTCGGCTGGTCCAGCATGGCTAGGATATTGAGGAGAGTGGATTTCCCGGACCCTGATTCCCCCATGATGGCGACGTATTCGCCCTTCTCCACGGTGAAGTGGATATCTTTTAGGGCTTCGACCTGAGTTCCTTGGAAGCGGGTTTTGTAAATTTTTTTCACATGTTGTACATCTAATAAGGCCATTTTCATTCTCCATTTCCATCTAGTTATATGATTGATATCCATAAAACTTTTTACACCTCTATTGTAACGATTTGAAGAGAGATCTACAATAAGCTAACCTTTCATTTTTACCCTGATTTCTTACATTTCTGTAAGGTATTAAAAAACTAGCTTCCTTGCGGGAGCTAGTTCCTTCTTATAAGGCTGTGATGGCTGTGATCAACCCAAAGATGATCCCTGGTGCATTGGCTGCAGCAAGTGGGATATCGCGTTCTTTTTTAAAGAGTCCATAGTAGACCCAAAGGCTACAGTTGATGGCTGCCACCAAAGGTTGAACAAAGTTTCCTTTGTGACCAGCGAGATTGTCCATAATTTGTGGGAAGTAAGAGACATACATCATAACAGACATAAAGGTCGCAACCCAACCAAGGATTTTCATTTGTTTTTCGTTCATTTTCATGATACCTTTCATTTTTTAAGTATGAACTATTCTAACCCTTACCCTCTTAAAATTCAAGTCTTTTTTCAAATGTTACCCAACTGTAAAGTGTCACAATCTTGTGATTTTGCAGGAAGATGGATTTCTTTTCGAGTGGATTTTCTCTCTAGTTGCCATTTTTTGACACTTTGTCTAATTCTTTTGCAAATGTGATCGTTTTCATTTTGCGTAGCATGCAAATTAATTGCATTATCTTCCTACTTATGCTATTTTGATATACAGAGGTAAAATTTTATGAACAAACAAAAAATCAACCAAATCGTTGGCTCGATCGGTGCCTTTATTGGGATTATCGTTTTCATTGCCTACATCCCACAAATTATTGCCAATTTACAGGGACATAAGGCCCAACCTTTCCAACCCTTGTCAGCTGCTATTTCTTGCTTGATCTGGGTCATTTATGGTTGGACAAAGGAACCTAAAAAAGACTGGATTTTGATTATTCCGAATTCAGCAGGTGTCATCCTAGGAGGATTGACTTTCCTAACATCACTCTAAAAGAAATCGATAAAAAACCGAACTCTAGTGGTTCGGTTTTTTTGTATATCCCTTTGAAAAGCAAAAACAATCGCAGTCGGTTTTCGTACAAAAAAGCCCGCTATGAGCAAGCTAAAAAAATTGACAATTCTTTTCTTTGAATAACCTATGCTGGATTATTGTGCAAAAATATCCAAATAATATCTGATTATTATTAGAGTATATTGAAACTTTCCGCTGTGAGAAAAGTGCCTGAAATAATCATGTTTCAGGCACTCGGAATTATTGAGACCTTAGGCTCAATAATTAGTCATGGAACTTCTTCGAAGTTCGCTGACGTCCGTACTCACCTAAGGAAAGTTTCTAATTTAATTTGAGCTTCTCTTTTCCTAAATCTGCACAATCTTGCGATAACTCCGAGAGGTGATCCAAAAGACAACCAGGTAGGTGATGAGAAAGACAGCACAGACACTGAGGGTCACGATGAGGACTTGGCCACTATTAATGACGCCAAGGGCTTTGAGGATCAGGCGGATCATATGGTAGGCAAAGGCCAGGTGGACAAAGGCAAAGATGAGGGGAAGGAAGAAGACAGTCCGCACTTGACGGTTGATGGTCCGTTTGACCTCATCTTCATCAAGTCCCACCTGTTGGAGGATGACAAAGCGGTCACGGTCTTCATAGCCTTCTGAAATTTGCTTGTAGTAGATAACGATGACTGTTCCGACCATAAAGATCAATGACAAGAAAATACCGATAAAGAAGATGCCACCAAAGAGGCTATTCATTTCTCTCACATTATATGCTCGATTGCCTCCATAGACAAATGTTCCTTGGGCCTGTTGGCTGCTCAATTCATCGATCATCTTGTCATAGCTAGCTGCCAGCTTGAGTTGCTGGTCTTCGTCAACATTGACATTGAAACCACCATAGATTTGGGTAACGACAGCAAGGTTCGAAAACTTGGCGACAAAAGCTGAAAGGTCAGGCACGATTAGGTAATTGAAATCCTCTGTCAGCATATTGAAGATGTTTGGGACATGATCGGTGATAAAATCCTTGGTCACTTCTTCCTTGACTTGAAAGTCTTGCCCATTAATAGTAAACTGCTTTTGCCCTTTCAGAGCCTTGTTGTGGGCAAAGAGGATGACCTGGTTGCCGGTCAGATCGACGTCTTCTCCTGTCATCTGCTCATAGCTAGCTACATCAAAGACCAGAAAGACTGTTCTCGGTCTGACATCGTGTTCATCATCAGGATAGACCGTGAAGTCTGTGCCCTTTTGTGATTCGACCCCAAAGGTGGCATAGTTCATCAGGTCACGATTTTTGATCTCAAGTTGGTGCTCAGAAGCAAACTCATCAAATTTCTGATTGATCTGATCCAGGTCTACCCCTTTTCCTTGAATGGAGAAATCATGTGGATTCATGATTTTCTTGATCATTTCACCACCGACATAGATGTTGGTGGCAGCAGAGATCGTCACCAATACCATGGTTGAGAGGATGGCAATGGTCGCAAGGCCCACTGCATTTTTCTTCATGCGATAGATGAGGTTAGAGACCGAGATCATGTTGTTGGGTTGGTAATAATAACCCTTCTTTTTCTTAAGCAGGTGCAAAAAGACGGTGATTCCAGCATTAAAGAGCAGGTAGGTCCCAATCATGACCAAGATAACGGCTAGAAAGAAGATTACAATCGCAGACAATGGGTCTTTGACAGACAAGGCTAGGTAGTAGCCAAAACCGAGAGAGGCTAAGCCCAGGATGGTTTGAGGCCACAAGAAGCGGGCTTTCTTTTCACCACTAGCCTTCTCACGCGTCAATTGTAGGGCATTTAAACGAAGAATTCGCCAAGCATTGAGAAGACCCAAGAGGGAAAAGATGAGACCAAAGGTGACGAAGATTGTGATCACAATCCCTGGTTGGAAGGTGGATACTAGCTGGACCTTCATCTTCATGAGTTTCAAGAGGAAGGCAAAAATCAGTTTGTCAAAGAAAGCCCCGATCAAGACACCGGCTGAGACAGTCACAAATCCAAAAATCAAGAGTTCCTTAAAGATCATACTGATGAGATGCCGCTTTTCAAGGCCCAGCATGCTGTAAATTCCCAGCTCCTTGGAGCGGTTTTTCATGACAAAGCTATTAGCATAGAGCACGATGATGGCTCCAGCAGCATTGACCACAAACAGTCCCAAGCCTAGGGTGAAGAGTATGGAAGATCCCCCTCGCAGCTTAGAAATGTTGGGATTAAAGGTCAGGGAGTCAAAGAGGTAGGCGATGGTCACTGCGAGAATGACCGCAATCGCAAAGGGATAATAGAGTTTGCGGTTCTTGATGAGATTAGAGCAAGCTAATTTAGTGGTTAATCGAAACATCTACTCCACCTCACTTGCCATGACCGTCAAGGTATCCGAGATTTCTTGGAACATCTGACGTTCTGTTTTTTCCCCACGGAAGATCTGGTTGTAGAGAATCCCATCCTTGATAAAGAGCACGCGCTTGGCCCGAGCTGCTGCTGCGGTTGAGTGGGTCACCATGAGGATAGTTTGTCCCATGCTATTGATATCTTCAAAGACGTCAAGCAAAGCAGCCGAAGACTTGGAATCCAGCGCCCCTGTTGGCTCATCAGCGAGGAGAATTTCAGGTGAGGTGATGATAGCCCGTGCCACAGCCACCCGTTGTTTTTGCCCACCAGAGATTTCGTAAGGATATTTCTCTAAAAGTTGGTGAATGCCCAATTCCCGACTGACGCTATCGACCTTGCTCATCATTTCCTTGACCGGTCTGCGAGAAAGGACCAAAGGTAAGAGGATATTGTCCTTGACGGACAAGGTATCCAGCAGGTTGAAGTCTTGAAAGACAAAGCCTAGTTTTTCCCGACGAAAGCTGGATGCATCCTTATTCTTGATAGTTGAAGTATCAGTCCCGTTGAGGTAGACCCGCCCTTCCGTCGGCTGGTCCAGCATGGCTAGGATGTTGAGGAGGGTCGATTTCCCGGACCCTGATTCCCCCATGATGGCGACGTACTCCCCTTTTTCAACAGTGAAGTGAATATCCTTTAGGGCTTCAACCTGCGTCCCTTGAAAGCGAGTTTTGTAGATTTTTTTGATATGTTGAACGTCTAGCAATGACATACTTTTCTCCTTATACTAGTAGATCAAGAAAAATTCTTGGGTTTGTTGTAGGACTTGGCGACCAAATTCCACCTTTTCCAAATCAGTTTTCTTATTTGGTTTCTTAATCTTTTTGGGTTCTTTCATCCATTTCAAGAGTTTCATTTTCTTGACCTCCTTCATTTGATGAGACTATTGTATAAAAAATAAAAGGTGGTCACCATAACCTAACCTTTCATTTTGAATATTATTTCTTACAGTCTTGTAAGGAACGAACCATGATTCATTTTATTGAAAATCTTCAACTTCTAATTCCATTAAGTCATCAACGCTTTTAGAAACTAGTTTATCAGTCCGAACTGCATGTTTCATCAACATTTTTTCATATATATTTCTAACAAAACGACCATTAGAAAAATTTTCTGTATTTTTTTGGATTTCACTATTTAAATATCTTTCAAGAGAAAGTTTCAACTCATTACTTAACTTATAATCATCCTGACGACATAAATGTTCTAGAATCGTCATTAGTTCTTTGGAAGAATAATCTCCAAACTCAATAAAGTAATTAAATCGAGATTTTAGTCCTTGATTTGATTCAAAAAATTTCTCCATCGGTTTACTATAGCCTGCAACAATGACAACTAAATCATCTCGATAGTCTTCTAAAGCCTTTGTTAATTCTGTTAAACATTCCCTCCCATAGGAATCTGTACTTTCGTTTTCGGTAATACTATACGCTTCATCAATAAAGAGAACTCCTCCCTTGGCCTTTTCAATAACACTTTTTACTTTAAGTGCTGTCTGTCCTTGATAACCAGCAATCAAATCCGTACGTGAAACTTCCGTAAAATGTCCTTTCGTTAACAGACCTAACTGTTTATACATTTTGCCTACAATCCTAGCAACTGTGGTTTTTCCTGTGCCTGGATTGCCTGTAAATGCCATGTGTAAGGTTCGATTTGGAATCTTTAAGCCATTTTCTTTTCTAATTCTCTGGATATTCTGATAGGAAATTAGATTGTTGACTTCTTCCTTGACTTTATCTAAGCCAACTAAATGATTCAACTCATCTTTTAATTTATCAAAGGAAATTTCTTCAGACTTTTGATTTGTCTCTGTGTTCTTGTACTTCGATAGGCTAATATAACCAGAGTATTTTAAAAGTGACTCTGATACCAAATTTGCAGTTGTTGCTACTTTCGTTGAAGCATCCTTTTTTTTAACAACTAGATACTGTAAAATATCGATTACTGATTCTTCAGAATAATCATTTAATAAAAGGGCTATTTTTTCAATAAATTGACCTTTTGATCCTGTTTGAATATCAAATTTTTTTGATATCTCAATTAATTCATCCTGATAACGACTCATTTTGTTACCTCATCAATAAAATGATTAACGTCACAACAGCAAATCCAGTAGCTATGCCTGTCAAAACAAAAGAGGTTAATAGTTTATTCGATAGGATATTTACTTGACTTTTTACAGAATCTAATTCATTCTTTAACTGCGAAATTTCTGAAGATTCATCTTTCATGATACTTGAGGACTTTTCTATCTCCTCAACCCTACTTTCAAGTTGCTCAATAAGAGTGACTAGTTTACTAGAATCAATCTCAGATAGTTGAGCCGATACTTTTTCTTTAAACTGTTTTAAAGCGACTAAGGTGGCCGTTTGTTTATCGATTGACTTATCAATTCTTTCTTGTTCTATTAAAATCTTTTCATTTGTCTTTTTAATCGCAGAAACAGACGTTAGTATAGCTTGAATATAATCCTTATCCAATGCTTCTAGAGCTTTATATACTTCACCAAATTCTTTAATTAAGTTTTGATCACGATCATAAACATTTGAAAAATACTTCTGAAGTTTTTCAATCAATGAATTTAGTTCTTTCCCAGTCACTCCGTGTTCAGCCCACTCTATTCCAAAGATATCTTCATGTGTACGAACTTTATCAAACTTTAACTCTTTAACATCTTGTTCAGCAAATTGTTTCAATTGTTCCTTTGCTGCATTAAAATCATGATTACTAATCTGTAAATCAAATTCTTTTTCCATAATATCTCCTAATCCATTAGCTCCGCCAATAAGGCATCGATTTCTGTAAATTCATTATCATCTTTTTCTTTTTCCTCAAGTAAGAAAGAAAGTTCATCCTTCATTATTTTTCCCGCTTGACGATGTCGATCTTCC
Source organism: uncultured Streptococcus sp. (assembly GCA_902470035.1). GTDB lineage: Bacteria > Bacillota > Bacilli > Lactobacillales > Streptococcaceae > Streptococcus. Next base: position 13,526 of record CABREZ010000014.1, read on the forward strand.
ATTTGACTTAAAGACTCCATTTTATCTACCTGCACAAGTGCCATTTCAACCGCATTCATTTGGTCTTGTACAATCAGTTTATCATTGTATTTATCAATTTTTTTATTTGTTAATTCATCAATCTGTTTGTCGACAACCATTTGATCAATTAACTTCAAGACAAATGCACCGGCTATACCAGCTACTGTTACTCCCATAAATGTCCCGATTAGACCAGACAAACTTCCTAGCAATGGGATTTCTACAGCAAGTGGAGGAAAAATGGATAACAAAGTTGCTCCAATCGCACTACTTAAAACGATCGCTCCAGCAGCCGTTACTCCTGCGACAATAATTTTTCCTATCTCAAGCATTTTAACACTTGTACTCTTATTTTTATTTTCTGGATTTTTTAAATAGTCAATCGCCTCGGTAAGAGATCTCCAACCTTGCTGAATAAAAGTCCAGACCTGCATAAATGTTCCAACTACAGGACCAATGATAGAAGTAGCTAACATCGTAACCATCGATTGCCCAACACCAAGGACATGATGAGAAAGATTAGACATAAAGTTTGAAATAGCTTCCTTTACTTTTGTAATGAAGGTTCCGAAATTCTTCTCTTTTTCACCCAACCAAGAAATAAACTTCTTAACAATCTCTCTCAAAAATTCTGTCAACAATTGAAGTACAGCAGCTTTTAAGGCTTTTCCTGTCACTTTCAAAGCCTCATTACGTCGTGACTTTTTGCCAGACTGTATGGCAATATTTTTATTCTCATCTTTTCTATTTTTTAGCTCCTCTCTAGCCTCCTGATCATCTTTTTCTAATTGTTTTCTGTCAATATTAAAACGTTCTTCCGACTTCAACCCATTCCTTTCAGAGTTCAAAAACTCTTTCATAGTTTTATCACCCTTGGACATATTTGCAGAAGCATCTAAATCATGTAAATTTTTAGAGCTGTTGGCAAACTCTTTAACTTGCTCTTTAGAGAAAAATGCTGCCATTTCGATATCATTTAATTGTTCTTTAATGGAAACCGTATGATCTTTATGAACAGCCGCGGACCCCATATCTCTTCCCTTATCAAAAAATTTACGAGCGTCTTTCTTTAAAACTCTTTCACCATTTTTATTAGTGGTAAAATTATCCTGCCATTTGTCATATCTTTCTTGATAATTAAACTCTCTATTGTGTGATGCAAATTTCCCTTTTTCAAAATTTTCAGCAGTTTGTATATGTGCTTCTTTTCGTAAATCTAGTTTTTGTCCGTTGTTATCTTTAATAAACTCTTCACCAATTTGGACTGCTAATTGATTTTGAACTTGGTCCCAAATGATGTCTTGAATGGCTTCTTCAAGATACTGGTTATTTTGTAGTTTTTCTCTATCTTCCTCAATTGAAGAAAGTTCATCTAAAATATCATTTAACTCAACTTGAAGACTACTTCTTAGATCTATCAAATTGCCATATTCTAATTCATTATTAGTAATCTTTAATGTTTCATTTTTATTTTCCATAATAATCCCTTTTTAATTAATCCATGACCAACTTCTTTTCTTCAAAACGTATAGCAACAGTCGTGCCTTGGCCAACTTGTGAGGTCATCTGGAGTTGATGCCCTAGCTGGTCTGCAATCTTCTTAGATAGGTAGAGTCCTAATCCAGAAGATTGTTGGGTCAAATGCCCATTGTAGCCAGAAAAGCCTCGCTCAAAGACGCGGAGTATGTCACTATCCTTGATTCCAATCCCACTGTCTTTAATATAAAGGGTCTGGTTTTTGAAATAGATCTCAATCCCGCCAGTGCTGGTATACTTCAGGCTATTCGACAGCAATTGCTCGATGATGACCAAGAGCCACTTGCGATCGGTGATGACTCTAGCATCCAAGTCATGCAGATCCACCGTCAAGCCCTTTTGGATGAAGAAGATGGCATACTTTCGCACGACTTCTTTGACCAAGTCCTCTAGCGACACGCGCTTCAAGACCAGATCATCGTGAAAGCTTTCGAGTCTCAGATACTGGAGGACCACATTGGCATAGGAGTCGATCTTAAAGAGCTCCTGCTCCATTTGCTTTCTCAGATCGCTGTCTTTTATATTTTGAACCAAGAGTTGGCTGGCCGCTATAGGCGTCTTAATCTGGTGGACCCAGAGGGTATAGTAATCCATCAGATCATTGTAGGTCTCTATACTTACTGTAGTCTGCTCCCGCTGGGCTTGCTGACTGGCTGCTAGCTTCTGACTCAAGACCTTTTCTAGAGGGGTCTCAGCTACCCCCTCCCCATAGAGCACTTCCTTCCGATAGGCCTGATACTTAGCCACTGCATCCCAAATGACCAGAAGCAGACTCAAAAAAGCCAAAATTCCCGTCAAGTAAAGAAGAAAATGGCGGTAGCCTTCGAATATATAGGCAAACAAGAGGAGGGAAGAAAGGAGTAAGCCCAACAAATAAAGATAGCGACGATGGGCAAGCAGATAGTGCTTAACAAAAAAGATTCGATTACCCATTGCTCAACCCGTATCCTATCCCTTTTTTCGTTTCGATAAAATGTTCCAGTCCTGCTTCTTCGAGTTTCTTCCGAAGTCTAGCTACATTGACAGATAGGGTGTTATCATCAATAAAGAAATCACTGTTCCACAATTCCTTCATTAAATCATCCCGAGCCACTACACTTCCAGCTTTTTCAAAAAGGATGCGAAGAATTTGAAATTCATTTTTGGTCAAATTAACCACCTCTCCCTCGTAGACCAGATCCATGGATTTGAGATTTAGGATGGCACCCCGGTGTTCTAACAAATCTTGATCAGTTCCAAACTCATAAGAGCGGCGAAGGAGACCCTGAATTTTTGCCAGAAGAACATTGGGATCAAATGGCTTGGTCACATAGTCATCTCCCCCCATATTGATAGCCATGACGATGTCCATAGCTTGATCTCGTGAGGATAAAAACATGATCGGCACTTTGGACACCTTGCGGATCTCCTGGCACCAATGATAGCCATTATAAAGAGGAAGGCCGATATCCATCAAAATCAGATGAGGATTGGTCTGGACAAAGGTGCCCAGTACATCCATAAAATCATCAACTGCAATAACTTCAAAGCCCCACTGCTCCATGATGATCTTCACCTGTTGGCGAATGGTTTCATCATCTTCGACAAGAAGAATTTTATGCATGCTCTTTCCTGCTCTTTCTTACTAGAATGTTACCCTTTCATTATATCAAATTATCCGAGGAGCATACATATTTTTCGACAGCATAGCATAGAGGTCATCAATTTCCTATTTTTACGAAGGTGCTTTTAAGGTATTTTATGCTATACTGAACATACAGATACAAAGGAGAATCCCATGTCCACGATTTTTGATTATCTAGACCATGTCACCTATGATTCCATCTATGATCGCCCCTTTAAGGAACTCGATGTTCTGGCTCTGACGGAGCTGACCTATCTTCCTTTTGATCGGATCGTGCCCCAAGGAGATACGACCAATATTGAAGTCCGCTTGTCTGATGCGACAGATCTGGTCGATCGGACCACCGATTTTATCGTGACGGACCAGCACTTGCAGTTAGTAGATAGCTTGGCCACTTCAAAACGCTTTAAGAATATCAAACTGCTCAACTATGTCGACGAATATGACCCCGATGTTCAGAAACAGTTTGCGGCGATGACTTATCGTCTTACCATGGATGTGTATTTAGTTGTCTTCAGAGGAACGGATGATACCTTGATCGGTTGGAAGGAAGATTTCCACATGACCTACATGGACCATATCCCAGCTCAGAGACGTGCAGCCAGCTACCTACAACATGTCATGAAAGAGTTCCCAAAAGGACGCTTCATGGTAGCCGGACACTCCAAAGGGGGCAATCTCGCAGCCTACGCCTGCTCCTACCTTCCTGATCAGCTGTTCAAACAAGTCGATGCCATTTACTGTTACGACTCACCTGGTCTCAACAAGTCCATTATCAAAACAGAGGGCTACCAACGAATCGCACACCTCATTCATCGCTTTGTCCCACAAGGATCCATTGTCGGCATGATGCTGGAAGTCCCAGAGCCTGCTACGATTGTTAAAAGTCGAGCTTTTGGTGGCTTTGCCCAGCATGACGCCTTTACTTGGATGGTTGAAAAGGATGGATTTGTGACACTGGATCAAACCAGTCCCGATAGCCAGCAGATGGACCAAACCTTAAAACAGTGGGTACAAGAAGTCCCTGATAGCCAACTCAAAAAATTTTTCGATACCTTCTTTGGCCTCTTCTTGGATGCAGGCATTACTTCAATCAATGATTTGATGAACTTGAAAAATTTCTCCAAAATCAAAGATATCTTTCAAAATGCTCAGGACCTAGACCCCACCGAGCGGGAAATGCTGGAACGTCTAGCCAAGCAACTCATCGACACCCGTGTCCAAGCATGGAAAAAATGGCAAACAGTTCCTCGTATCCTGGTTCAAATGGCTGCATTTTTCAAGCGAAAACAAGCGGTCGAAACCACCTCACCACTGCTCCTTGAGCACAAAGAGTAAGTTTAAAGAGACAGGTTGAAGTAAGAAATAATCAACTCCTTCAGCACTTAGTGATAAACAATTGAAGCAAAACAAAAACCCAGGAAATTGAATTTCCTGGGTTTTAAATGTAGACATACTATCACTTTACATAAAACAGCTGGATGATTTTCAAAAAATGACTTTTATTTTTTAGTCATTTAAGAAGATGAAAAACTTTCCGCCGTGAA
>CABREZ010000015.1 GCA_902470035.1 uncultured Streptococcus sp.
AAGTACCACGAGCCAAGTCACGTTCAGCGTAGATATCCAAAACGATTGGCACACGTCCAAGAGAAGTAGCAGCACCGTTGATCACACGGCAGACAGCCATAAAGGCGATGTTTGTCCATTGGATTGCTTCTTTTGTATCGAAGGCAGGACGACGTACGTCTACACCATAAAGGTCACCCAATTTAACAACTTCTTGAAGTGCTTGGTATTGAAGGTTTACTTCTTCACGAAGACGGATTGATTCTTCATCGATTTCAGTGATTGCGTTCCAGTCGTTTGCTTTTTCAGCCATCAAGTAGTCAGCTCCGTAAAGGGCTAAACGAGCATAAACCCCGATGATACGTCCACGTGAGTATGCATCTGGAAGACCAGTTACTGTGTGAGCGTGACGTGCACGACGGATGTTTGTAGTATAAGCACGGAAGATACCATCGTTAACTGTTGTTACGTATTTAGTGAAGATTTCATGCACAGCTGGATCTGGCTCAAATCCATTTTCTTTCAAAGTAGTTTCCGCCATACGGATACCACCACGAGGCATGAAGTTCAATTTGAACAACTCATCGTTTTGGATACCGAAGATGACTTCGTTTTCTTTGTCGATGTATCCAGCTGCGATATCAGCGATAGAAGTTGGACGAGTATCGTATGGGAAACGAGTTTCTTCGTAGTGTGCTTTTGTCTCTTCAACAATCTTCTTGATGTGAAGTGAACGTTCTGTTGGGCCAGCTAGGAAGCTTTCGTCTCCATCATATGGAGTGTAGTTAGCTTGTACAAAGCGTGAGACGCTGGCTCTTTCTTTCCAGTCTTCACCTTGGAAGCCTTCCCAGGCTTTGTCAAAAATGTCTTGTGCTTCAACAACTGTTTTAACAACCATGTTTAAATCCTCTTTTGTCTTTCTAGCAACAAATCTGTTGCACTTACAACAGTAGTATACCATATGGAAATCGGTTTCACAAAGGGAATAGCAAAAAGATTTTGGATTCTTTTATAATACAGAATGGTAAATGCGAATAAACTGTATTATATTTTTGTCTTAGAAGAGGTGGAAATTAGTAGGAAAAAATCGTTGATAGGGATATAATGAAATAGGAGGTTGCCTATGCTTATATTTCCTTTAGTAAATGATACGAGCCGTAAGATCATTCATATCGACATGGATGCCTTTTTTGCGTCCGTTGAAGAGCGCGACCATCCTGAATTGAAGGGAAAGCCCGTCATCATTGGCCATGATCCCCGTTTGTCTGGCGGAAGAGGAGTGGTATCAACTTGCAATTACGAAGCCAGAAAATATGGGGTTCATTCGGCTATGAGTTCCAAAGAGGCCTATGAGCGGTGTCCTCAGGCAGTGTTCATCCCTGGAAACTACGAGAAGTACCAGGCTGTCGGTCTCCAAGTCAGAGAAATATTTAAACGCTATACCAATCTGATTGAGCCCATGAGCATTGATGAAGCCTATCTGGATGTGACCAACAATAAGCTTGGTCTTCAATCTGCTGTCAAGGTAGCTCGCTTGATTCAGCATGATATTTGGAATGAATTGCACTTAACTGCTTCTGCTGGAGTTTCCTACAATAAGTTTCTAGCAAAAATTGCCAGTGATTACCAGAAGCCTCGGGGACTGACCGTCATTTTACCCGAGCAAGCTCAAGACTTTCTAAGTCAGCTGGATGTAGCTAAGTTTCATGGTGTGGGAAAACGGACAGTGGAGCGGCTTCATGATTTGGGAATTTATACTGGTGCAGATCTCTTAGAAGTGCCGGAAATGACTCTCATCGATCACTTCGGTCGTTTTGGTTTTGATCTTTATCGAAAGGCCCGAGGGATCCATAACAGTCCAGTCAAGAGCAATCGCATTCGCAAGTCCATTGGGAAAGAACGCACCTATCGAAAATTGCTGGTGGCCGAGGACGATGTGCTAAAAGAATTAGCCAATCTATCTGAAAAGGTGGCGAGCAGCTTGACCAAGCACCAGAAAATCGGCAAGACCTTAGTGCTCAAGATTCGTTATGCCGATTTTACGACCTTGACCAAGAGGCGTAGTTTAGAAGAAGCAACCAGAGACCCAGCAGTCATTCAAAGAGTAGCCCAGGAGCTCTACCAGAGCCTAGAAAGTAACTCCTCAGGTATTCGCCTTTTAGGGGTGACCCTCACTAATTTTTCTTCCGAGTCTCAGGAATCCTATGAAGGATTTCTAATAGAAGAAACCCCGTAAGTTAGTACGCTTACGGGGAATTTTTAGCTAGTTTTTGAAGAAGTGTTGAATCTCTTCCTCAGTGAGGCCAATCAAGGGATCAATGCTTAAGTAATTGTCCTCTGTTAATCGATAGCCTTGTTGAGAAGGTTGGGAAGCAGATGAGTCAGAGTGGTTTTCAACTGAGACGAACTCCTTTTGGGGCTCTGTTGTTTGAGAAGTCTCTTTCAGATGAGCGGTGCTGACTGACGGAGACTCTCTACGTTGAGGAAGCATATCCGAAAAACGCTCAATCAGATAGGTTTTGCGAGCAGTTCCAGTATTCTTTGTCGCAAAGTCAAATGCGGTGTATTCTCCTAGGAGAATGAGCTTGCTTTTGGAACGGGTGATGGCCGTGTAGATCAGATTACGTTGGAGCATCCGTCGACTCTGATTGGTCAAGGGCAGAATGACCACAGGAAATTCGCTTCCCTGTGACTTGTGGATGCTCATGGCATAGGCCAGGCGAATCTTGTACCATTCATTGCGGGGGTAGACCAATTCATTGCCATCAAATTGGATGGTGAGCTCATCTTGCTTGGATTCGGTATATTTAGCTGGCAAAAGGTCGATAATGTAGCCAATATCTCCGTTAAAGACATTGCTCTCGGCATCGTTGACCAGGTGGATAACCTTGTCACCATTTCGATACTGGCATTCTAGCGTTTGAAAGAAAAGAGCATCTGTTTCTAATGGATTAAGAAGTTCTTGCATGAGACCATTAATCTGGTCAATGCCAGCAGAACCTCGATACATAGGAGCAAGAACCTGGATGTCCCGGGCCGGGATGCCGTTGCGAAGGGCAGCGCTGGTGATTTTTTCAATCATGGGAGCGATGAGCTCGCTCGGCGCTTCAAAATAGGAACGATCGGGCTTTTTCTCTGTAAAATCAGAAGGCAGTTGGCCTTTGCGAATTTGACTGGCCAAAGTGACGATGGTCGAATCCTCACCTTGACGGAAGATGTGTTCTAGTTTGACTTGAGGGATGCTTGGGATCTGTAGGAGATCGGACAAGACTTGTCCAGGACTCACAGAAGGAAGCTGATCGGCATCTCCAACAATTAAGAGTTTGGTATTGGAGGAGATATTGCTGAGAAGCTGATTGGCTAACCAAGTATCCACCATAGAAAATTCATCGACAATGATAAAATCCGCATCGAGATAATCGTCCAAGTGACTCGTGTCGTCGTCTCCCGTCATTCCTAAGTGACGATGAATGGTGGCGCTCGGAAGACCAGTCAGTTCACTCATTCTTCGCGCTGCTCGACCGGTTGGAGCAGCTAAGAGGATTGGTAATTGAGATTTCTTCCGAAGGTCCAATTGGTGCAGGCGGGCGTAGGTTTCGATAATCCCATTGATAACAGTTGTTTTCCCCGTTCCTGGTCCACCTGTTAGCACGAAGATCTTTTGCTGGATGGCTTCCTGGATAGCCTTCCGTTGGATGGGATCGTAGTGGATATGGAGATCTTCTTCAATGTCATCGATTGTTTGTTCGATTTTTTCTGGTTCGAAAGATTCTTGCTTTCCTTTTTCTAGCAGGCGACCGATATGGCTGCGGATCCCTTCTTCCGCAAAGAAGAGGCTGTTGTTGAAAATCTTAGTGTCAATGTTTTGCACCTTGTCTTCTTCGATGAGACTGGCCAATTCTTGGGCAACGCTAGCTGGATCGAGCTCAACGGGACGGGATGCTTCTAAGAGTTGGATAGTGGCCTGGAGCAATTCTTTGGCTTCAACATAGGTGTCCCCTGTTTCTAAGGAGAGGGTTAGAAGACTATGGACGAGACCTGCTCGGAAGCGTTCAGGTGCATCGCTGGCAATCCCTAATTCTTCAGCCAGTTGGTCAGCAATCTTAAAACCCATTCCTTGAATATCTTCGACCAGTTGATAGGGAGCTGATTCGACGATTTGTAGGGTTTCTTCCTTGTAGAAATCTTGGATTTGGAAGGCTAGTTTATTAGGGATGCCATAGTTGGCAAGTTGGGCGAGGATCCGTTCTGTACCATAGTTGAGCTGTAGTTTTTCGACAAAGGCCTCGCGATTCTTTTTAGAAAGTCCGGAGATTGAGGCTAGCTTTTCAGGAGCTTGGAGAATTTTATCAATGGTATCCTCACCATAAAGGTCGACAATCTTTTGGGCTGTTTTGAGTCCAATTCCTTTAAAATGATCGCTAGAGAAGTATTTCACCAAGCCTTTGCTGGTGGGTTTGGCTCGTTCATAGCGATTCATTTGCAACTGTTGGCCATATTTCGGATGATGGACCAGTTCTCCCCAGAAGGTATAATCTTCTCCTTCAACGATATCTGCCATCGTTCCAGTAACGATAATTTCAAAGTCATCATAGTCCTCTGCATCGGTATCATTGATATCCAACAATAAGATACGGAAAAAACTACTTTGATTTTCAAAAATGACTCGCTCAATGGTTCCTGAGAAATAGTATTCCATGCAGAGTTTCCTTTTTAGTAGTAATCAGAGAGAGTATCTCTCACGAAGATATTGAAAGAGATTGGAACAAGAGTTCCAACCTCATCATGGGTTAATAAGTCTGGAATGGAAGGAGTGGCCAGAGGCGAAGAACGGCTTCTCCTTTGATTTGATCCTTCTTGAAAGCCCCCACCTGGCGGCTATCTTTTGAAACGATTCGATCATCACCAAGGAGTAGATATTCATCATCCAAGAGCTTTTTCGTGAAGGTCGCACTTCCATCTTTATCAACAGTGAAAGCCTCGGCTATCTGTGCCATTTGGCGGAAGAGCTCTCCATTTTCTTCGAACCCTTTTCCAGAATAGGTTGACTGTAATTTATCCTCTTTGAACTTTTGAATGTATTCTTTCAAGTAGGGCTCGTCAGTTTCTTTGCCGTTAATATAGAGGACATCGTTTTTGTACTCGATGGTTTCGCCAGGGAGTCCAATGACCCGTTTAACGATTTCTTTGGTTTTTCCATTTTCTGTTTCACTAGCGACCACGATATCAAAACGGTCGATAGGCAGTTTATTGATAACGAGAAGGTATTCACTGTCTGCCAAGGTTGGATCCATAGAATGGCCATCGACACGGACAGGCGTCCACAGATAAATACGAGAGAGAATAATGCCTCCAATAATGAGGCCAAATAGCGCCCATTCTTTCAGGAAAGAACGGACTGGATTGTTTGATTTTTTTGAACGTTTCATGCTTTACCTTTCTATTAATTTTTTTGCTTTTTCCGTATTTTTAAAGTGAAGTTTGGCACTGTAGTCAAGGGCTTGAATGCCATAGGCCTGTAATAGTTGAGCAGCAACCTTATCTGAGGGAGTACCAGCTCCACTAGGAAGGGTATAGCCTAGTTCTTGACTCAAATCCTCCAGATTTTGAAGGAAGAGGTCGCGAGCGATAATGGAACTCACAGCTACCGCCAAGTATTTTCCTTCGGCCTTTTCTTCTAGGGTGACGACTTGTGGGACCTGATTCGCTTCTTCCTGAACATAGCGATCATAGTTTTTCTTGGTCGTAAAGGCATCGACCACAATTTTTTGAGCTTTTGTCCCTTGTTGCAAGAGCAAAAAAATAGCTTGATTGTGGAGGGCGACCTTGACAGAAACCGCATTGTAGCCAGAGGCGATGACCTGATTGTATTTCTTAGGTGTCAGCAGCAAGGCCTGATGTGGGATTTCTTTTTTGAGGATCGGTGCGAGAGCTCGAATTTTTCGATCATCCAGGGTTTTAGAATCCCCAACTCCTAGACTTTTTAAGCGGGCATGTTGCTCCGGGCTGAGCAGTGAAGCTACTACGGCAAGACCTCCAAAGTAAGAGCCGTTTCCAACTTCATCCGTTCCGATTAAGGGGAAGTCTTGCCCGGCAATTGCTTGGTCTATCGGATCTTGCTGGTAACCGAAAAAGGCAGCATAGCGCGTGGCCTGATTACCTTGTAGGACAACCTTTCCTGATGTGTAAATCGAAATGGTTGCACCAGGAGCCTTAAAAAAATATCGGATATATGGATTTTTTGAAGGCGCCAAATGGTCTTGGTACTGACGAACAAATGCTTGGATGTCCTCATTTTGAGGGGACAATGTGATTGTTTCCATAGCCCTTATTGTATCATAAATGCTCTATGAAAGGCCAGAAAAAGACCAACCGAATTTAGTTTGAAAGGACTTCTTTTAGACTTGCTTCAATTGCTTGAGGATCTGTTTTTGAAGAGAAGCGGTGGACGACCTGGCCTTGGCGATTGATCAAGAATTTGGCGAAATTCCATTCAATACGGGAGCCCAAGGGACCACTAGCTTGTTCTTTGAGCCATTGGTAAAGGGGACTGGCTTCTTTCCCATTGACTTTTATTTTTGCGAAGCGTGGGAAGCTGGTTTGGTAATGGAGGCTACAAAACTGATTGATTTCTTCAGCATTGCCCGGCGCTTGGCCCATAAATTGATTGCATGGAAAGTCAAGGATTTCAAATCCTTGGTTATGGTAGCGCTCATAGAGCTCTTGCAATCCCTGGTATTGAGGCGTCAGACCACAACCTGTTGCTGTATTGACGATGAGAAGCACTTGCCCTCGATAGGTTTCTAGGGGGATGGTGCTCCCGTCTTGGGCTTCTATAGAGAAATCATAAATATTCATTTTTTTACGTCCTTTCCTACTTTCTCTATTGTATCACGCTTGAGTCGAAAAAAGTTAAACCGTGGCCCTAGTACTTCCAGTATTTCCTATGGGAAGGGGATTTTCCTACTGACAAGCGGGCTAGTTTTTGATATAATATCGTGAGGTGATTTTTTATGTCCAGCTTAAATAGATACAAATTTACTTTCGGTAATAAATCGCTGACTCTTACAACCAATCATGATAATCTCTTCATGGAAGAGGTTGAACGGGTCGCGAAGGAAAAATATGAAGCGATTAAAGAACAAATGCCAGCTGCTGATGATGAGACCCTGGCCATTTTACTAGCAATCAATAGTTTATCAACACAATTGAGTCGTGAGATTGAGTTTGACGATAAGGAAAAAGAATTGGAAGATTTTCGTCGCAAGGCCCTAGATGGCCTGGTCGGTAGATCATCTAATTAAGGGGAGTTTCATGTTTTCAATCCTGATTTTATTCATCCTAGCTTGGAGTTTTTATATTGGGTATTCACGAGGGATTTTGCTTCAAGGATATTATTTTTTAACCATGATTGTGGCCATGTTGGTCGCAGGATCAGGCTATCAGTCCTTGGCAAAAACCATTAGTCTATGGATCCCATTTTCGAGTGCAACACAAGCTTCAAAAACCTATTTTTATGGTGCGGACAAGCTCTTTCACTTAGACAAAGTTTTTTACGCTGGTTTGGCTTATTTCATCTTGTTTGTTTTGGTCTATGCGATTGGTCGAGTGATTGGACTCTTTATTCCCTTGATTCCAACGCCTGAAAAATGGGAGGAGTATCCGTTTCAGATTGCCAGTGGTGTTTTAGCTGTCTTGGTGACTTACTTTGTTCTGCAAATGGGATTCACGATTTTGTCAACCATCCCCATGGTAGCCATTCAAGATCGACTCCATGGAAGTTTCCTCATTCGATTTATGGTGCAGCATAGCCCCCTTACAGCAGGCCTCTTGAAACAACTTTGGGTTGTAAAGATCTTAGGTGCGTAATCACTTCTCATCATGTCTAGCAGTTCATGAGAGATATTATAGAAAGGAAGTGGAGGCTCAGACCAAAATTAGCCTCCTTTTCTGTTGTGGAGAAACATGAATCAAAAAATTCTCGAAACCTTAGAGTTTCAAAAAGTCAAAAACTTAGTAGAACCTTATTTGCAAACGGAGCAGGGCGAAGTGGAGTTGCAGGAATTAGCCCCGCTTGCAAAAAAAGAAGCAATTGAAACCGCCTTTCTTGAGATGGCGGATATGGCTCAGATATTTGTGGAGCATCCGCACTTTAGCGTGCCCACCATCCAAGAAATTCGTCCGGTGACCAAACGTTTAGAATTGGAAACATCGCTCAATATTGATGAATTGTTAGCGGTGAAGAAAGTCTTGCGCGTGACCCATGAATTGCGAAATTTTTATGATGAATTAGAAAATGTCCGCTTGGAAAAACTGGATCGGATATTTGAAAATCTAGTCGACCTTCCACAGTTGCAGGGAAGTCTCCATGCCATTAATGAGGCAGGATTTATTGAAAACTTTGCCAGTGAAACCTTGGCTAAAATCCGTCGACGGATTCAAGAGAATGAACACCAAGTGCGAGACATTTTACAAGAATTGTTGAAGACCAAGTCCGAAATGCTGGCTGATCAGGTCGTAGCGAGTCGGAATGGACGGAATGTCTTGCCAGTCAAAAACACCTACCGCAATCGGATTGCCGGTGTGGTGCACGATATTTCAGCCAGTGGAAATACCGTCTATATCGAACCTCGAGCAGTCGTCAATCTCAATGAAGAGATTGCGAACCATCGTGCGGATGAACGCTTCGAGATGCTCCGGATTTTGGAAGAAATTTCAAATCTCCTTCGGCCTCATGCGGGGGAAATTCGGAACAATGCTTGGCTAATCGGTCATATTGACCTCGTTCGTGCCAAACATCGCTTTTTACAGGATCGAAAAGGGACCATTCCAGCCTTGTCAGCTCAAGGGGAGATTCAGCTTCTGCAGGTTCGCCATCCCTTGATCGAGAAGGCTGTTCCCAATGATATCCACTTTGGCAAAGACCTCACAGAGATTGTGATTACCGGACCGAATACGGGTGGGAAGACCATCATGCTGAAGACCCTAGGACTAGCCCAATTAATGGCCCAGTCGGGGTTGCCAATCCTAGCAGATACTGGGAGTAAGGTAGCTGTCTTCACGCAAATCTTCTCTGATATTGGGGATGAGCAGTCGATCGAGCAGAGCCTATCTACCTTCTCCAGTCACATGACCAATATTGTCTCTATTTTGGAGCAGGTCGATGAGGAATCCTTGGTCTTGCTGGATGAGTTGGGAGCTGGAACGGATCCTCAAGAAGGGGCTTCACTAGCGATTGCCATTCTAGAAGATCTCCGCTTACGAGGGATTAAGACCATGGCAACCACCCACTATCCAGAACTTAAGGCCTATGGGATTGAAACCCTTGGTGTTCAAAATGCCAGCATGGAATTTGATACGGACAGCTTGCGTCCGACCTATCGGTTTATGCAGGGGGTACCAGGACGTTCTAATGCCTTTGAGATCGCTCGGCGTCTAGGCTTATCAGAAGTGATCGTTCGTCAAGCGCAGGGGATGACCAATCAAGATCGGGATGTCAACCGCATCATTGAAAAGTTGGAAGCTCAGACCCTAGAAAGTCGCAAACGACTCGAGTCGATCCGAGATGTCGAACAGGAAAATCTGAAATTCAACCGCGTCCTCAAGAAATTGTATAATGAGTTGACCCGAGAGCGGGAGACAGAGCTTAACAAGGCACGTAAAGAAGCGCAAGAAATTGTGGATTTGGCTCTAGCAGAAAGCGATCAGATCTTACAAGGTCTTCATGCCAAATCGCAACTCAAGCCCCATGAAATTATTGAGGCCAAGTCTCAGTTGAAGAAATTGGCCCCAGAAACGGTCGACCTATCGAAAAACAAGGTCTTGAAACAGGCTAAGAAAGCCCGTGCTCCAAAAGTCGGAGACGAGATCTTGGTCATCAGCTATGGACAAAGAGGAAGTCTTACTAAGCAGCTCAAGGATGGTCGTTGGGAAGCCCAAGTGGGACTGATCAAGATGACCTTGGAAGAAAAAGAATTTAATCTGTTAAAAGTTGAAAAAGATGCTTCTCAACCGAAAAAACGCCAGGTCCATGTGGTCAAACGTTCCAACACAAATGGGCCTCGGGCTCGCTTGGACCTTCGTGGCAAACGATATGAGGAAGCCATGGAAGAATTAGACAGCTTTATCGACCAAGCCCTTCTCAATAATATGGCCCAAGTCGATATCATCCACGGGATCGGAACGGGCGTCATCCGGGAGGGAGTTACCAAGTACCTCCGTCGCAACAAGCATGTCAAAAGCTTCGAATACGCTCCTCAAAATGCAGGAGGAAGCGGAGCAACAATTGTGACCTTTAAATAAGCAAAGAGTCAGTCGTGCCTTTTAATCAGGCACGCTTTTTGCTATAATACAGTCAGTTTAAACGGAAAGAAGGAAAGTTTATGACCCCTAATCGTTCGTCCGATTCTTGCACCACCATACTCGTCGGAAAAGGTGCTAGCTATGATGGTTCAACCATTGTAGCTCGTACGGAAGACTCTCAAAACGGAGTGTTTACCCCTAAGAAATTTATCGTTGTTCAGCCAGAGGATCAACCCCGTCATTATCGTTCAGTCCTATCTCCTTTTGAGATAGATCTGCCTGATAACCCTGTTCGTTACACGGCTGTTCCAGATGCTATTCCTAAGGATGGTATCTGGGGAGAAGCGGGTATCAATCACTATAATGTGGCTATGAGTGAAACAGAAACCATTACGACCAATAGCCGGGTCTTGGGTGCGGATCCTCTGGTGGAAAGTGGCATTGGGGAGGAAGACATGCTGACCTTGGTCCTTCCTTATGTCCAGACTGCCCGAGAAGGAGTTCTTCGCTTGGGGAAACTCCTTGAGGAATACGGCACCTATGAGTCTAATGGGGTGGCTATCAGCGATGTCAATGAAATCTGGTGGTTGGAAACCATCGGAGGTCATCACTGGATGGCCCGCCGTGTACCTGACGATGCCTATGTGACCAATCCCAATCAATTGGGAAGTGATCGCTTTGAGTTTGATCGCTCGGAAGAATTTTTATGTGACCCAGACTTGAAAGATTTTGTGGAACGGCATCACTTGGCCTTGGATTTTGACGGTTCCTCCTTTAACCCTCGTTATGCTTTTGGGAGCCAACGAGACAAGGACCGCCATTATAACACACCACGTGCTTGGGATATTCAACGGTTCCTCAACCCAGAAGTGGAGCAAGATCCTCGTTCCTTCTTTCTTCCTTGGTGTCAAAAACCTTATCGCAAGATTACGATTGAAGATGTCAAATATGTCCTCAGCAGTCACTACCAGGATTCAGTTTATGATCCCTATGGTTCAGAAAGGGATGCACATAGTCGTCGGACCTTCCGTACCATTGGCATCAACCGAACTAGCCAGACGGCCATTCTTCAATTGCGGCCAAATCGTCCTCATGAGACAACTGGGATTCAATGGCTTTGCTATGGGTCTATGCCCTTCAATACGGCGGTTCCATTCTTTACCCAGGTCGATACAACACCGGATTATTTTGCCAATACGACAGAAAAAGTGACGACAGATTCCTTCTATTGGACCAATCGAATCATTGCTGGTCTGGCAGATGCCCACTATAGTCATCATGTTGGAGATTTAGAAGATTACCAAGAAAGCACTATGGCCCTTGGGCATGCCCGGATTAGACGAGTGGATCAAGCTTTGGCAGCAGGACAAACTGTTGACTTCGAAAGAGAAAATCAGGAAATGAGTGATCAGATTCAAGAAGCGACGGATCGCTTATTGGACAAGATCTTGTTGGATGCTAGCAACTTGATGACCAACCATTTCTCTTTGAGTGACTAGTTGAGTTAAGCTACACTATTTTCACGATAATTTCTGAAAATATTGACCTTCTTTTCAAATTATGCTAAAATAGAACAAATTGAACATCATACCGGATGAAGTTTTTCAGAAGTAGGGCCTTCCTATGACTGTGAAATGGACGGAACTCTGGAGAGACCGTAAAGGCACCGAAGGGGCAAGGTAGGGCATTCTACTCAAACTCTCAGGTAAAAGGACAGAGCAAAAGATAGAAGCCTTTTTGGTTTTTATTTGGAGCACCAGAGTACATGTTTAACATGTACTCTTTCTTTTTCTCCTTGGATGATTGCTTGGATGATGTGGAGGAAGTGGATGGCTATCCCTTTCTAAAGCTAGACAAATGATAAAAGGAGAAACAGATAAGGATGACAAATTGGTTGGCGTTTTTTAAACAAGTAGATAATGTGGTCTGGGGAGCTCCCCTTTTGATCCTCTTGGTGGGGACTGGGATTTATCTGAGCTTCCGCTTGGGCTTGCTTCAAGTTTTTCGTTTACCCCAAGCCTTTCGGCTCATTTTTACAGAAGATCAAGGAGAAGGGGATATCTCTAGCTTCGGAGCCTTGGCAACAGCCTTGGCGGCGACAGTTGGGACAGGAAATATTGTCGGAGTAGCGACAGCTATTCAGACAGGAGGTCCAGGTGCCCTCTTTTGGATGTGGATGGCGGCCTTCTTTGGGATGGCGACCAAGTATGCAGAAGGTTTGTTGGCCATTCGCTACCGGACCAAGGATGACAATGGTCATATTTCAGGAGGACCGATGTACTACATCCTCCATGGGATGGGTGAAAAGTGGCGTCCTCTTGCTATTTTCTTTGCCCTAGCAGGTGTTTTGGTGGCTCTATTTGGGATTGGAACCATGACCCAGGTGAATGCCATTACGGGCGCTTTGAAGACTAGTTTTCAAGTTTCCCCTCAAGTCGCTAGTCTGGTCATTGCAGGAATCGTTTCGGCTGTCATATTTGGGGGAATTCATTGGATTTCCAAGGTTTCCGAAAAGGTGGTTCCTTTTATGGCTGTAGCTTATATCTTTGCGACAATTTACATCCTTGTCTTGAATATGGACCAAGTGCCGACCGTTCTTTCCCAAGTTTTCCAAGGTGCTTTTACAGGAACCGCGGCTATCGGTGGTTTTTCTGGAGCCTTGGTGAAAGAGGCGATTCAAAAAGGGGTGGCGCGTGGAGTATTCTCCAATGAATCAGGACTGGGATCGGCGCCGATTGCAGCAGCGGCAGCAAAAACGGAAGAGCCGGTGGAGCAAGGTTTGATTTCTATGACCGGGACCTTCATCGATACCATTATTATTTGTAGCCTAACTGGTCTAGCTATTTTAGTGTCTGGCCAGTGGACAACAGTGGGGGAAGGTGGGAGTGATTTGACCCAGCAGGTCTTTATCTCGACCTTCGGCCATATCGGTGGGATCATTCTGACCCTTTGTTTGGTCTTGTTTGCGACGACGACCATTTTGGGTTGGTCTTACTATGGTGAACGTTGTGTCGAATTTCTAGCAGGTGTTAAACTGATTCCCTATTACCGCCTTCTGTTTATCCTGATGGTGGGTTTGGGAGGCTTTCTTCAGTTGGAGTTGGTATGGGTCATTGCTGATATTGTGAATGGACTGATGGCCTTGCCGAACCTCATCGCCTTGTTAGCTTTATCGCCTATTGTTATAAAGGAAAGCAAACGATATTTTAAGAAAAAGAAATAGACCAGATCGTGTGATCTGGTCTTTCTGTCTTAATAGCGTTTTTCTTTGGGCCAATCTTTCATTTCAGAAATGGCTGTAAAGAGGACGTCTGTCGATGAGTTAAGGGCTGTTTCACAAGAATCTTGGATGACGCCGATAATGAAGCCTACACTAACCACTTGCATAGCGATATCATTGTCGATACCAAAGAGGCTGCAGGCGACAGGAATCAAGAGGAGGGAACCACCGGCGACTCCAGAAGCCCCACAGGCTGAAACAGCTGCAACGATACTGAGGACCAGGGCAGTCCCAAAATCGACCTGAATGCCTAAGGTGTTGACAGCAGCTAGGGTCAAGGTATTAATGGTAACGGCAGCTCCAGCCATATTAATAGTAGATCCTAGAGGGATAGAGATCGAGTAAGTATCAGGGTTGAGACCTAGCTCCTTACAAAGTTTCATATTGACAGGGATGTTAGCAGCAGAGCTTCTAGTAAAGAAGGCAGTCAGTCCACTGACTCGTAGACATTTGAAGACGAGCGGATAAGGATTTTTGCGAATCATGATGTAGACAAAAATTGGGTTGATGACTAGAGCAACGAAGAACATGGTGCCAACCAAGAGAAGTAAGAGGAGCCCATAGCTCTTGAGTCCATCAAAGCCTTGTCCTGCGATGGTGGTATAGACTAAGCCTAGAATTCCAAATGGAGCTAGGTTAATAATCCATTCGACAATCTTGGAAGTAATATCTGCTAGGGTTTGAAGGAGATCCTTGCTGTGCTCACTCGCTTCTCTCATAGCAACACCAAAGACTACGGCCCAGGATAAAATTCCGATATAATTGGCTTGAATGAGGGCGTTGAGCGGGTTGTCCACGATTTTTAAGAGAAGGTTGCTGATGACTTCCCTAGTCCATCGGGAGAAGTTCCTTCAGCACTAGTTCCTGTTAAAGAAATGGTAATAGGAAAGAGATAGTTCACCAGGACCGCTACCAAGGCTGCCGCAAAAGTTCCCAGGAGGTAGAGGACAATGACTGATTTCATATTGGTTTGGGTTCCCTTTTGGTGCTGGGAGAGGGCGTTAGCGACGAGGGCGAAGACTAAAAGAGGAGCAATAGCCCGCAAACCTCCTACAAAGATTTCCCCTAATAGACCAATTGCAGATGCTTGAGGAAGAAGCAGAGCTAAGAGAGCTCCAACGAAGATTCCGATTGCAATCCGCTTCATAAGGTTGGTTTTATTCCAAGTTTGAATGAATCGTTTGACCATAAGGACCTCCTTTATTGAAAGTTTACCGTCCATTATACGATAGTAAAGTTTGAAAATCAAGGTGAGCATAAGAGGAGGTTAGTGGTTCTATAGCCTAAAATCTGATATAATCAAACCATTAGAAAAAGAAGAGGGAGATTGATAGAAGGTATGAAGAATATTTTTTCCCGCTATGTCAGTCAGTTTGATTGGACCAAGATCATGGATGAGTTGGTTTCGAAATTGATTTCCTTAGCTATTTTATTTATTTTATTTTTTCTTGCCAAGAAACTACTTCGTAGCATGGTGAAACGGATTTTAAAACCATCTCTGAACTATGTTGGACAAGATGACGCTCGGAAGAAAACTATTTTGCGTTTGGTAGAAAGTCTGTTAACTTACTGCCTTTATTTCATCCTCATTTACTGGATTCTTTCCATCCTCGGCTTGCCCGTCTCAAGTCTTTTGGCGGGTGCTGGAATTGCAGGAGTTGCCATTGGGATGGGAGCTCAAGGCTTCTTATCGGATTTGGTCAATGGCTTCTTTATTCTTCTTGAGCGCCAATTGGATGTTGGAGATACGGTGCGAGTGACCAATGGTCCGATTACCATCGCAGGGACAGTGTCGAGTGTCGGCATTCGGACGACCCAGGTGCGAGATGCAGATGGGACCTTGCATTTTATCCCTAATCGCAATATTATGGTTGTTAGCAATCTCTCGCGGGGCAACCAGCGCGTTCTCATTGATATGCCGATTTCTGCTCAAACTGATCTCGATAAGATTTATCAGATCTTCCAGCAAGTCAACGACGAACAAGCACAGAAACATCCAGAAATCTTAGATGGTCCGACGATTTTAGGCCCTCAAATTGAAAAGGGGACGGGCCGCTATTCCTTCCGTGTGGCCATGATGGTCCAATCGGGAAGCCAAGTGGCCATCTACCATCTTTATTACAAACTCTATCATGATGCCCTCTTACAAAATGGGATTGAGATTCCAACCACTTTCTCTGTCACCCCCTAACAAAAAAGACCTATTGGTCTTTTTTCTTATTCTAAAATTAGCATGCCATCTTTGACAGCGAAAGGATCTTTCGGATTGATTCGATCGTAGAACATGACCCCATTGATATGGTCGATTTCGTGTTGAACTACGATGGAGTTGTAGCCCTTGAGTTTGATACGGTGCTTTTCTCCCGTTTTGTCATAGTAGTCTACTGTTACACGTGCGTGACGGACCACATAACCAGGAACATTACGGTCTACAGAGAGGCATCCTTCACCATCTCCAAGAGCCGCATCTTGGACTGAGTGGGAGACAATTTTAGGATTGTACATGACTTCTTGGATGGAGTAGGCTTCTTTTGGAGGATTTCCTTCTTCGTCCTCTGGATTTGGAACGAGAACGGCAATGATGCGTTTAGAAATATCTAATTGAGGAGCAGCGAGTCCAACTCCTCCCCGAAGACCTAATTTTTCTGCCATGACAGGATCCTGTGAATGATGCAAGAACTGCATCATTTTTTCTCCTAGGATGATGTCTTGATCTGACAGTGGGAAAGTGACCTCTTCAGCGATAGCACGTAAAGTTGGGTGGCCTTCGCGAATAATATCATTCATATCAATTAGATGGGCAGCTTTTGTAATGGTTTCAATTGCAGACATGTTCTCATTCACTCCTTTTTTCTAGAAACCATCATATCATAATTCCTTTTAGAATGAAAGTTTGCCAATTGATTGAGGGGTGCAAATGGACTAGACGGACTGTAAACTAGAAAAGGGAAGAATCCTAGTCCGGTTCATGGTATAATGATTAGAAGAATGAAGGAGACAAGCATGCGTCTAGATAAATATTTAGTGGACTGTGGAGTGGGAAGCCGGACAGAAGTCAAGCAGGTTCTCAAGCAGAAAAAAATTCAGGTCAATGGAAAGGTGGAAACCTCTGCCAAGGTTCATATTGATCCAGATAAAGATCAAGTGACCTATCTGGGAGAAAGTTTATTCCATGAAGAGTTTGTTTACTATCTGCTCAATAAACCCAAAGGAGTCATTTCTGCGACTGAGGACGATCGCCATCAAACAGTCTTGGATTTGCTAGATGATATTGCCAGACACAAGGAAGTCTTTCCTGTCGGACGGCTAGATATCGATACCCATGGCTTACTCCTCTTGACCAATAATGGTAAGTTGGCTCATGCCATGCTCTCGCCTAAGAAACATGTGGACAAGGTCTACCGTGCCCAAGTAGCTGGTATCATAACCCAGGAAGATGTCGTCCGCTTCAAAGAAGGAATAGAATTGAAGGATTTCACCACCCTGCCAGCTGAGTTAGAAATTTTGGAAGTTGATCGAGAAGCCGAGACTTGCTTGGTTCAGATCCGCATCGCTGAAGGCAAATTCCACCAGGTCAAGCGTATGGTCGCAGCCTGTGGCAAAGAAGTCACCGATCTCGAGCGGATTTCCATGGGGCCATTGAGCTTGGATCCTAGTCTCGAATTGGGGGAGTGGCGTAGATTGACAGCAGAAGAAATAGAGCTCTTAACTGACTTTCGGGTCAACCTATAATGAGAAGTCATTGTAGTCTTGGGTTTGAAGAACTCTATTGGAAAAAGCAGAAGTGTTTGACAGAAAGATGAAATCTTGGTAGAATGAATAGGTCGAATAGACAACTAACTCTTTCTTGGTAGCAGGCTATGCCAAACCTGCCACTCGGATAGAGCATAAAGAAAAGGAGCTTATCATGGCAATCTCAAAAGAGAAAAAAAATGAAATCATTGCACAATACGCACGTCACGAAGGTGACACTGGTTCAGTAGAAGTACAAGTTGCTGTCCTTACTTGGGAAATCAACCACTTGAACGACCACATCAAACAACACAAAAAAGACCACGCTACTTACCGTGGTTTGATGAAGAAAATCGGTCGCCGTCGTAACTTGTTGGCTTACCTTCGTAAGAACGACGTTAACCGTTACCGTGAGTTGATCAACTCTCTTGGACTTCGTCGTTAATC
>CABREZ010000016.1 GCA_902470035.1 uncultured Streptococcus sp.
TTAAAGCCACGAACAGTTTCTGCAACTGGTACATAAGAACCTGGTTGACCAGTAAATTGTTCCGCCACGTTAAAGTTTTGAGACAAGAAGAATTGAATACGACGGGCACGAGCCACCAAGGTCTTTTCATCATCAGACAATTCATCCATCCCCAAGATGGCAATGATATCTTGCAGCTCATGGTAGCGTTGAAGGACGCGTTTGACCTCAGAAGCCACTGCATAGTGCTCTTCTCCGACGATGTCTGGAGAAAGGGCACGCGAGCTAGATGCCAATGGGTCAACGGCAGGGTAAATCCCTAATTGTACCAATTTACGCTCCAAGTTGGTCGTTGAGTCCAAATGGGCGAAGGCGGTTGCTGGGGCAGGGTCTGTATAGTCATCGGCTGGCACATAGATGGCTTGGATCGATGTAACAGAACCTTTATTGGTTGAGGTAATCCGTTCTTGCAATTGTCCCATTTCAGTTGCCAAAGTAGGTTGGTAACCAACGGCAGAAGGCATCCGTCCCAAAAGGGCTGATACTTCTGAACCTGCTTGAGTGAAACGGAAGATATTGTCGATAAACAAGAGAACGTCCTGACCTTCGACATCACGGAAGTATTCCGCAATGGTCAAACCAGTCAAAGCTACACGCATCCGTGCTCCTGGTGGTTCGTTCATTTGTCCAAAGACCATGGCTGTTTTTTCGATAACGCCAGATTCTTTCATTTCCCAGTAAAGGTCATTCCCTTCACGGGTCCGTTCTCCAACTCCGGTAAATACAGAGATTCCACCGTGCTCTTGGGCAATGTTGTGGATCAATTCTTGAATCAAGACGGTCTTTCCAACTCCAGCACCACCGAAGAGTCCGACCTTCCCACCTTTCAAGTAAGGGGCAAGGAGGTCAATGACCTTGATCCCTGTCTCAAGAATTTCTTCTGAAGTAGAAAGCTCATCAAAGGATGGAGCTTTTTTATGAATGGATTCACGAGGAGCATCTTCTGGAAATGCTTCTTCCAAGTCAATGGTATCTCCCAAGACGTTAAAGACCCGTCCAAGAGTTTCTTTTCCGACAGGTACAGAGATTGGACGACCAGTGTCCAATACTTCCATCCCACGAGTCAAGCCATCTGTTGATTCCATGGCAATGGTCCGAACGACACCATCCCCAAGTTCAAGAGCTACTTCAAGAACGACTTTTGATTTTTGTTGGTCATTTTTATAGACTACAAGCGCATTATTGATCTCAGGGAGTTTATCGCCCGCAGCAAAAGCTACGTCAACGACAGGACCTACAACCTGAGAAATTTTGCCTAAACTCATGTCATTCTCCTATTCTATTAAGTTTCTAAGCTTGTTAATAACTGCGATCAAGCTTATTTTTTTATTGTTAAAATGTGCATCGAATCAACTACTCAAGCGCACTCGCTCCTGCAACAATTTCCGTAATTTCTTGCGTAATGGTTGCCTGACGAGCTCGGTTGTATTGAATGGTCAATTCATCAATTACTTTCTTGGCATTGTCTGTTGCGGTTTGCATGGCCATCATACCGGCAGCATTTTCAGCTGTTTTGGCATCAATAATGGCTCCATAAATCATACTTTCCGCAAACTGTGGAAGCAATTGATCCAAAATCGCATCGCGGTCTGATTCCAACTCCAGATTCAAGATATAATCTTCATCTGCTTCATTGGGGTCCAAGTCAATAATCGGAAGCATTTGCTCTACCCGCAATTGACTGGTCAGACTATTGACGTGGTGATTATAACAGACATACAATTCATCAAACAATTCATTTTGATACATTTGAACTGTCTTATTGATGATCTTCCGCACTTCATCAAAGCTTGGTTGATCCGCTAGGCCACGTAGTTCATAAACCGGCTGAATGCCTCTTGCTCTAAAGAAATCTACCCCAATACTTCCAATACAGATGACTTCAAAATCCTCACCCGTTGGATGGTATTCTTCCTTCAATTCCATGACTGACTTGAGGATAGAGGCGTTGTAGCCTCCCACTAGTCCACGGTCAGAAGTGATAACAATATAAGCAGACTTTTTGACAGGACGACTCTTTAAAAATGGATGGTACTTAGCATTCTCAGCCTCGTGTCCATGTAAGAGGTCTGTCAATAGTTTACGAACCTTAGATGCGTAAATTTGGAAGTCCTTGGCAGCTTGCTCAGACTTCCCAAGTTTGGCAGCAGATACCATCTGCATAGCATTCGTAATTTGACTGGTATTCTTTGTCGATGCAATTTTATTTTTGATATCATTTAAAGAAACTGCCATCTGCCACTCCTATTTCTATTTGAAACTTGATTGGTTGACAAAGTCAGTAATCACTGCATCCATTATTTCTTCACTTGGAAGATCTTTGGTCGTACGAATGGTTTCAAAGATTTCTGGATGATGCGCTTCTACAAAGGCAAACAATTCCTCTTCAAAGCGAAGGATATCATCAACTGGTATACTATCCAAGAATCCATGTGTCAAAGCATACAAGATCACCACCTGTTTTTCGACAGTTAATGGTTCATGGACCGGTTGCTTCAAGACTTCTACAGTCCGGCGACCACGGTTCAACTTGGCTTGAGTAGCAGCATCCAAGTCACTACCAAACTTGGTGAAGGCTTCCAATTCGCGGTAGGAAGCTAGGTCAATACGGAGAGTCCCCGCAACCTTCTTCATAGCCTTGATTTGAGCTGATCCACCAACCCGTGACACAGAGGATCCCGCATCGATGGCTGGACGAATTCCTGAGTTAAAGAGGCTATCTTGCAAGAAGATTTGGCCATCCGTAATCGAAATCACGTTAGTCGCGATATAAGCGGAAATATCTCCTGCTTGTGTTTCAATAATTGGAAGCGCAGTGATGGAACCACCACCTAATTCATCTGATACTTTGGCAGAACGTTCCAATAAACGACTGTGAAGGTAGAAGACATCCCCTGGGAAGGCTTCACGTCCTGGCGGACGACGAAGAAGAAGGGACAATTCACGGTAAGCAACGGCTTGTTTTGACAAATCATCATAGACGATCAAAACGTGTTTGCCATTGTACATGAACTCTTCGGCCATCGCAACCCCTGCATAAGGTGCAAGGAATAACAATGGAGACGGTTGTGAGGCTGATGCCGTTACCACAATGGTGTAATCCATGGCTCCATACTTACGAAGTGTTTCTACTTGTGTCCGAACCGTTGATTCTTTTTGTCCAATTGCTACATAGATACAGATCATATCTTGATCCTTTTGGTTCAAGATGGTATCGATGGCAATCGAGGTTTTCCCTGTTTGACGGTCTCCGATGATCAATTCCCGTTGGCCTCGTCCAATTGGAACGAGGGCATCAATGGCTTTCAACCCAGTTTGTAGAGGCTCTGATACAGATTTCCGTTGCATAACACCAGGAGCTGGTGTTTCAACAGGACGGAATTTATCTGTCACGATTTCTCCCAAGCCATCCACTGGCTGACCGAGAGGATTGACAACCCGACCGATTAAGGCATCCCCAGCAGGGACTTCCATGATTTTACCAGTCCGACGAATCGAGTCTCCTTCACGAATATCCGTAAAGTCTCCGAGGATGATAATCCCGACATCTGTCGTTTCCAAGTTTTGCGCCATCCCGTATGAGCCGTTTTCAAAGATCAACAACTCACCACTCATTGCATTTTCAAGGCCATGAGCACGCGCAATCCCGTCACCAATATAGGTAACGACTCCGGTCTCTGTGACGTCAAAATTTGGCTGGAAATTTTCAATTTGTTGCTTAATTAAAGCGCTGATTTCTTGTGCGTTAATCGCCAAAATTCACACCACTTTCTATTTCAAATTTGCTTTTATGACTTGCAATTGACGTTTGAGACTAGTATCTAGGGTCTTGTGATTTGCTGAAACCACAAAACCACCAATCAAATCTGGATCCAATTTTTCTTTCAGCGAACGAACTTGGATACCAAACTTCTTTTCAATAATAGGAATCAATTTCTCTTTTTGAGCCTGATCGAGTCCTGCAACCGAAGAAACGGTTACTTCGAAACAGTTGCTCACTTGTTGGATTTGATCCATACTCACTTTGACAATGTCATAAAATAAGGCTTCACGATGATTGAGAATAACCACTTCAATCAAATGGTCTAGTAATGCTGAATCCGAGTTTTGGAAAAGTCGCAGACTTTTCTCCTTCTCTTCATCCTCTACACCGATATGAGCTAAAAATGCAGCAAGGCCTGTTTCCTCAAAAACAGCCTTTATTTGACTGAGTTGTTCATAAACGTCATCTTGCTGATTCTTTTCAAATACCAATTGAACAAAAGGCTGGGAATATTTCTCAATTACCATTAATTGCTTTTTGTCCATTAGGCATCTCCTAATTCATTTAGGTAGCGATCGATTAGTTGGCGATGGCCTTCAGAATCCAACTGTTGGCTTAGCAATTTTCCTGCTAAGTTGACGGTTAGATCTGCGACATCCCCCTTGATACTGTTCATCGCTTCTTCTTTATTTTGCGAAATTTCTAATTGCGCTTTTTCTTTCAAGCGAAGTGCTTCTTGGTTGGCTTCACTGAGAATATGAGCCTTATTTTTTTCGGCTGTTTCCTTAGCCGTTTCAAGAATCGTTGTAGCTTCTTGACGACTACCTGCCAACTCTGCTTCGCGTTTTGCAGCTAGTTCCTCAGCCTTTTTACGGGCTGCCTCTGCTTCGTCAATATCGTTGGTGATTTTTTCAGCACGCGCATCCAAAATACTAGTGATATTGCCCCAAGCAAATTTCTTTACTAAAAAGATTAATAAGAGGAAGGAACCAGCGATCAGTATAAAGTCACCAATAATGGTACCAATTGTTAAATCCATCTTCTACTCCTCTACTTACTCTTCCTCACCGTTTATTTTTTTACCTATGTACATGGATGACAACATGGTAAATACATAGGCCTGGATACATGAAATGAAAATCGAAAAGGCTGTCCATAACATGCTTCCGATAAAGGCTGCTGGATACCAATAAAAGGCTTGTTGAGACAAGGCTAAGAGCAAGCCTGCCAATACTTCACCGGCAAAAATATTCCCGTAGATCCGAATTGCTAAGGAAGCAAAATTGGTCACCTCTTCTAGGAGGTTCATCGGGGTCATAAAACCAGGAGTTGCAAAAGCCTTCAAATATTCCTTAAAGCCTCGACGACGAACCCCTTCTATATGTGCGATCAAGGTGATCATAAAGGAGAGAGATAAGTCGTATCCGAGGTTAGCCGTTGGGGAAGTCCACAAGTTATAACCATTTGTTGTTTGAATTTTTGCCATTAAGCCAATATTATTGGCCACCAAAATAAACATAAAAAGAGAAAACAAGAATAAAGAATAATTCTTCATATAATGCTCTCCAATGTTTCCCTTGGTAAAGCTAATGACAAAATCATAGATCATCTCAAGAGCATTTTGTTTGCCCTTGGGACGAAGGGTCATTTTGCGACTTGCCCAATAGACAAAGGCAAAGACCATCAGAACGGTTACAAGAGACATGGCAAGTAGGGTCAAATCAAAGGATACAGGTCCAATATTTAGGGTTGGATTCACACTTTCTTCCAAGGTTTGACACCTCCTTTCCTAAATAGAGAAGTCTATTTAATAACGAAGGCCATGGCCAAGGTTACGAAGAAGGTACCTTCTACAAAGGCGATCCCGAGGATCAAAAGGCTACGTAATTGACCGATAATCTCTGGTTGGCGAGAAGCAGCTTTAAAAAGATTACTCATAATCAATCCTTCAGCAATGGATACGCCGAAGCAGGCAAAACAAAGACCTAAAAATGTTAAATTCATGATGAATTCTCCTTAAATAAATTTTACTCCCTTAGTTTACTCCTAAAAAATATAATAGTCAAATGTTTGCTCAGAAAGAAAACGTTTTACAGCAATTCTGTCACCACTTTTAAAATTTCTCTTACCACTAGCTTTCAAAAGATTCTAATTATCTTTAGACACTTTGTCTATTTTTGTATTTCATACAAATTTATATTATTTTCATCAGAAGAGGAGGCATTATTACCAAGGATAGAAAAAACTCACCTGACGAGCAGATGAGCATTTTCTTCCTATTTAAAAATAGAGGTTTTGAAACTGTCTGTTTGTTGCAGCAATTTCTTAAAGACTTTTTCTTTCAGTGAAACAGTATGATCAAATTTGACAGAGCCGTTACTTAGGGTAGCTTTATCTTTATCAACTGCTTCAGCAAAGGCTTGTTTCAAGTCTTCATAGCTATTGTATGTTTTACCATCAATTTCAAAAGATTGTATTCCATTTTTAGCACTTGTCACAACTTCTTTGAAGTAAGCTTTCTTCCAATCTTCAAGGGTACTAAATTTACCATCAGAAATCTTGTTAATGATGAAATCATCACCTAGAGTATCTTTACCAGCTTTTTTAGATTCAGCTTTTAGCATGTTAGAAGCATAGTTTAAGAAGCCTTTTTCGTAGCCATAGTAACCCCAGATTCTGAAGGTATTGTGTTTGAAGGACATAGCTCCAGGAGCACCTTCACTTGTATTACCACCATAGATACCAGTCATCATTGGAACAGTCACATAGGCTGATCCAAAGTCAGATGGATTATAAACTCCATTTCCTGGACCACGGTTGGTCATGAAGTTATTGGTTACTAGGTCATCAACTGAATGCAAAGGAATATCTTTTTCTTCATCACTTAAAGGTCGAACCTTGTCGAATTGATTCTTAGTGTTAGCTCCTCGATATTGTTTATCAACCTTCTTGAACCAAGCATTGTTTAAGTCTTGACTGCCTTTGTTGAGGACAGCCTCTCCTTCTAGGTAATCCAGAAGCATGAGGGTATCATTATAACCCTTCATGTAGCGATCAATCTCCTCGCGTGAAGTCAGATCATTTGGATTAGTGTTATACCATTGATTTCCATCGTTTGGACGTTCATAAGCCATGTTGAGACCAAGGGCTTTGTATTCACCATTTGGATTTGATACGGATGGAGTTTGCAACATTCCTTGAGCAAATGCTTCAAGATCTGTTCCTTCACGGTGTCTTGAGCCACCTAGATATACCATTCGGTCATTTACGTGAGTTGTTTCATGAGTAAAGGCAGATACCCCAAAATCACTAATCATGTCCGTCACCATAAAGAAGACAGAATCATCCTTATATGGATTTGCATAAACGCGAGCCACAGCTCCCATACGCCAATCAGTCGCATGGTAACGGTCTGTAGGTCCATACAATTCACGGATAGGTGCCACATCTTTACCACCATTTGTATGACCATAACGGTCGGTACTGATACCTTTATAGTTTTGGTTATCAAGTACAGGTGTTGGAACCATGTTATTACTCTTCAAGAGTTGATTACGGACTTTATCTAAAGATAGACGTGACCAGAAATCTAGGTAATTCTGTTGTCCTTTCGCAACCTTATCAATTTCAGCTTTGAAGGCATTCCGCTCTGCTTCCGTATTCTTACCATATTTTTCAAATGAACTATAGGCCATGGTGTTATAGGTTGAAATCAAGAACATATGGGCATCTTTTAAGTTCAAGAGTGGCAAGATCATTTTACCGTGAACATCATTGTTTAAGCCCTCATAGGCTCTATGCTTAGCAGATGCGAATGCTGGATTGGTTGTCTCAGGCTCGACAATATAGACATTGTCTTTGGTTGCTTTGATGAACCAATCGTTCAAGTCTGTCTCTTTTGTGAAGAGTTCCATGTTGTATTGCAAGAAATCATTGAGATTTCCAGAGCGAGTATGCTTAGCAACTACTTCTCGGAAAGCATCATGGGTACGAGTCCCTTTGATGTAGTCTTCCTTTGAACCAATTTCGATCAAGCGGTCTAAAACATTGACATTCTTCCCATAGAAGTCTGGCTTGAACAACATGAGCTGCTTAAGATTGACATCATCAAACTTCACTCCATAATAGCGGTTGAGGTAAGAGAGACCCAAAAGAACAGCGGCCTTGTTGTCATCAACTTTCTTGATAAGAGCACGTTTGGCAGCCTCATCCGTGTTTAATTGATGGTCTTGGTTTTCAACCAGTTGTTTGACAAAGTGAGTCAGATTGTCCTTGACTTCTTGGAAACTTTCTTCGAGGTAAAGGTTCTTAATAGCATTGACTTTGTTTGGCCCTGTTCGACCAAGATGTGTGTAGATAGGATCCGATTGTAATTCTACAGGACTTAATTTCCCTACGATGGCACCAATGAGATCACTACGGTCTTTGTCCACCATATTCGGCGTGTAGACTACTTCACCGAGCTCCGCTACACTGTACTCTTTCACTTGTTTGACTTTAGACTCTTTCGGTGAAATGCTGAAGACATCTTTGGTCTTATCTGCGTAGTGTATCAGGATGTGGTCGGCATCAGCTAGTTCAGTGACAAAATCATTGCCCTTCATAGAGGTCACAGACAAGACTT
The DNA here is from genome assembly GCA_902470035.1 of uncultured Streptococcus sp. GTDB lineage: Bacteria > Bacillota > Bacilli > Lactobacillales > Streptococcaceae > Streptococcus. Next base: position 8,427 of record CABREZ010000016.1, read on the forward strand.
CCTTGGTCAAGAGAGGACTAGTTGCAGCCAGTTTATTCCCTTGATCGACAATCCACTCTTTATTATAGAAAGGTTGAAGTTTTGCGATGTTACGGTAAGCTAGCTCACGAGTCGCATCGTAAGCAGTGATTGCCTTGTATTGATCGTCTTTGCTAAGACTGTTATTGAGCTTGTCTTCAATAGGTTTGCTGCTGGTAAATTTATCAGCAGTGATTCCCATTGCTTCAATTTTCTTCTCGGCTTCTGCCAGCGAGATGCTAGGGATTTTACGGGAGTTGTTAAAGGTTTTCTTCCCTTCACTCACACCATCAACACTATAATTACGTTTGGTTCTTGAATAGGTGAAGTAGTCGTCAGCATCAATATCTGAGTGACCAAATACCATCTCACCTGTTTTGACTTTCATCATAGTGATGTTGTCTTCAATAGTACCCAAGGCCCAGTTGGTACCCAGCAATCCACCAGATTGAACAGCTTCTTTCAGTTCGATAGAACCTTTAGCAACTGAATTTCTGAGGACCCCTTCTTTACCGACCGTGTAGTTATTAGCACCATTTTGAGATGAATAGACTAGACCTGCAGCTTTTGCTTTATTACCAGTCATTTCAGCATCAACGTAGGCTTTCTCAACAACACCCTTCCAGTTTTCACCAAGAACACCAGCTAAATAGCCTCCTCTATTGCCGGCAGCGTGAAGTTTACCGATAAAGGCGACATTACTTACTTTTCCACTACCATCAATTTTATTGATAATACCAGCTACATCATTATTACCGACAACACTTCCGGTTACTTTGACATTTTCAATAGTTGCATTGTTTTTGATAACACCTGCGATTGGAGCTACTCGATCAACTCCAGGCATATCAATATTGACATTTTCCAGTAAGAAATCCTTAACAGAACCACCTTCAATGTTTCCAAATAATGGTCTAGTGATATTATGAATAGCAAATTTATTACCATCAGTACTTCCCAATGAACCTTTAAAGGCATTGGTTACATAAGATTTGCCAGCAGCTGGTACATTATTAGCATTCATATTGCTACCAAGCTTAAAGGTACCAGTAGGATTGGCTTGCATAGCTTTTACAAGTTCATTAAAGTCGTAGTAAACATCACCTTCGTGAGCTTTTGGCTTAGGTAAATAGTGTACATACTCTTCAGTGAATCGATTCTCTGCAGTACGTTGAATCAAATCTGGTGCCTTAGCAGTTACTTTGTATAGTTTATTTCCATCTACAGTAACTTCTTCAATTTTATCAACAGCTAGTTTCGTAACCTTATTTTCATGGGTGGTGACCTTTAAGTAGTAAGGCTTCACATCTGATGGTGTCTCCGACAAGAGGCTACGATCAGTCTCAAGGCCTTGGTCATCCACGCTAATCAGACTGGTTTCCTTGATGTTTTTGACTTCAACTTTTTTAAGGTCAAGTCTTAGCGGTTCTTCCTTAAGAACTTCTTCTTCATCCCCATTTCCACGGTCATAGACCATGGTCGTTGCGAGCGTATAATCCTTGTAGTAGTCCAAGTCCGCTAAGGCAGCTGCTAAGTCCGTCTCTGAAAGGGCAAACGTTTTAACCACTTGATCACCCTTCTTCAATACAGCCTGGATAGACTTGATGGTCACACCGTCTGGTTTGTCCAAACGATAAGTAGCTTTAGCACTACGCTTCAATTCTTCCTTCTCGACCTGGGTCAAGGTTAAGGTTGGCTTTTCAAGTTCTTTGGTCCCTTTTTGAATGATCCGATTTTGGGCCTGTTCAACTACTTCTTCCGAAACCGTTGGAGCATCTGCCGTTTTAACCCCCTTGATGGTCTTGTAAACCTTGGTGATTTTCTTCTTCCCATTTTTACCAGCTTGAGAAACCCTTTCGCTTCCTTTTAGCAGGGTGCCATCTTGTTCGGTTACCGTCTTAAATGGAATATCCTCAAACGAAACATCCTCTGTTTGGCCTTCAATCGCCTTACTTCCACGACTAATTTTTTCTGTCACAGGAGCTTTTACCGTTTCAGTTGTCGTACTGAGGGGCTCTCCAATCTTCTCGCCATTGACTGTTTTATAAACACGACGAATTTCCTGGCTACCAGCCTCGCCTTTCTGAAGAAGGCTTTCTTCATCTGTGTAACGATTGGCATCCGTTACATACTCTGTTTCATATGGAAGGATTACCGTTTCTGTCTCCGTCACTGTCCCTTCGGTCGCTTGGTAAACTGGGTTCTCCGGTTGAATTGGGGCTTCGCCGACATGGCCTTCTTCTTGCGTTCCCTTGGCTTCCACAACACCGGTATAGGCTGGATTCTCTGGTTGAACGGGAGCTTCGCCGACATGGCCCTCTTCCTGAGTTCCCTTAGCTTCAACGACACCTGTATAGGATGGAGTCTCCGGTTGAACAGGCGCTTCTCCTACATGACCTTCTTCTTGCGTTCCCTTAGCTGTGACTACTGGGGCAGGTTGTGGACTTGGTTGAACATCCTCCTTGGTCCCGACAGCAAGAATTTGTGAAACTGGTTCTTTAGTAAGCTTGCTTTCAACTACTTTGCGAACTTCCTGACCATTTACCGTACTTACTTCTGTTAAAACAGTCTGTTCACCATTTTGTCCAGCTCTTAAAACTGCTGTTTGACCTTTTGCTAAAGTAGGATCTGCTTGTTCTACCGTTTCAAACGGAATAATTTCTGTTGAAACTTCAACGTTTGGCTTGTCCACTATAGGGAATGCAGGACCCTCTTCAGGTGTTACCTGAGATAGAGTCTTTCCTTCTGTTGCAGGTTGGGATACTGGCTTTTCCTCCACTCTTACATGAGGTTCTTGGCCCGTAGCTCTTGGATCAACTGGACAACGCAGGTAGCCAACATAGTCATAGCCTTCAATCGGAATGACACCATTGGCTAGTTCTTTACTGCTTGCAATTGAAAGAGTTTGATTGTAGCTTGCTAATTCAATATTTTGCAAGGCTGCGGCATCAATAGATAAGAGCAGACTTTGCCCCATGGAACCAATTAATAGGAGTCCCATTACTTTTTTTCGGTGTTTTTTGGACAGCAAAAGAACTGCTAAAGAGGCAGTCGCTAAACTAAGGCCAGCAACCGCCAATTCGGTCGTCCCTGTTTGAGGTAATAGCCCTTGACTGGGTGTTTTTTTCTTATACACCAGATAAAAGGTATCTTCATTTTGATATTCTTCAGGAATTGCACGAATCACCTGAGCTTGTTCCTCAGGAGTCAACTCATTTTCCGTGACATACCCCAAATGAACTGTCGCTTCTGCCGTGAATTGATCAGCTTGTACAGAAGGTGCTCCTACTACACTCCCTGCAAAAATAAGGGCTCCAATAGCAACCGGACCTACTCCGACGGATAATTTCCGAATCGAATACTTGGTAATCTTTTCAAAAGCTTGTCTTCTTTGTTTCATCCTATAATTTCCTACATAGTAATATTTGTAAATCATAGGAAGTCACATTTATGTTTGGAGAGGAATGACACTTCCCCTAAAACGCTTCCCGTGATTTTTTACCTTTATCTATCTTATCTTTTTTCGCATCTTTTAGCAACTCATCTTACTCAGATTTCTTCCCTTTTTGCTTCCTATATGCAAGTAGCTCCTCTTCCTTTCTTAGCAACAAAAAAACTCCTAAAATGTACCGGCCCCAAGAGTCAGATTTTTCTGTCTAACTTTTGGGGTCAGTTCAAAATAGGCGTTTTTAGAGATTTATCTTACAAAGACTGATAGAGATCCGCATAGTGTTGACTAGCCGTATCCCAAGAGAAATCACGACTCATGGCTTCTCTTTGGAGACCGTACCAAGCATCCTTATCATGAGTATAAACTGTCAAAGCTTGGTCGACAGCCCAATTCAACCAATAACCAGATAGGTTGTTAAAGCTAAAGCCAGTACCACTGCCATCAAGCACATTATAGGCTTGTACTGTATCTCGCAGTCCCCCTACCTCGTGAACCAATGGTAGCGTACCATAACGCATAGCCATCATTTGAGATAGTCCACATGGTTCAAAACGACTTGGCATCAAGAAAACATCTGAAGCAGCATAGATTTCTTGCGCCAACTGGACATCAAACATAATATTGGCAGAGAGTTTATCTGGATAAGCTTGAGCAAACCAAGAAAAGGCATGTTCAAAACCAGGATCTCCCGTTCCCAAAAGAACGATTTGGATATCCTTTTGTAAGAGGTTATGTAATTCTTCAACCACCACATCAAAGCCTTTTTGTCGGGTCAAACGAGAAACGATTCCAAACAAGGGAACATCATCACGAACCGGAAGTCCGACACGTTCCTGAAGAGCTCGCTTACTTGCTGCTTTTCCTGATAAATCATCTTTATTGAAATGATAGGTCAAGAGCGGGTCTGTTTCAGGATTGTAGAGGTCTGTATCGATTCCATTCACAATCCCCGTTAATTTACCAGATTCCATGCGTAAGATTTGATCGAGGCCACAACCATATTCAGCTGTTCTGATTTCATAACTATAACTTGGTGAAACCGTCGTCACACGATCAGCATAGAGGATCCCAGCCTTCATCCAGTTTAAGCAATCTTTCCACCGAAGAGTGCCATCCTCATAACGCTCAAATCCAACTCCAAACAAATCCCATAACATCCCCGGGTCAAACTGACCTTGGAACTCTAGGTTATGGATGGTCAAGACAGACTTAATACCATTGTAAGCTTGAATCCAACGGTATTTTTCCTTAAGAAGGAAAGGAATCATGGCTGTATGGTAGTCATGAGCGTGGACGATATCTGGAATGAAATCTACACGTTCCATCATCTCAAGCGCAGCCAATTGGAAGAAGGCAAAACGCTCCCCATCATCAAAATCTCCATAGACGTGTCCTCTAAAGAAGTACTTTTGATTATCAATGAAGTAGAAGGTAACACCATCTCTAAAAATACGTTTTACCCCAACATACTCACTTCTCCAACCTACCTTTGTAGTAAAGTGTAGCACATCTTCAATCTGATCGCCAAATTTTGCCTCCACCATATCGTAATAAGGAAGGACGACACGGACATCATGTCCCTTTTTAGCCAAGGATTTAGGAAGTGCTCCAATCACATCTCCCAAGCCCCCTGTTTTTGAAAAGGGAGCTCCTTCAGCGGCAACAAACAATAATTTCATTATCCAATATCCTCTGTAATCACAGCACCTTTTTTAATCACAAGAGGTGCTTCCTTAGTTCCACGAATGGTAACGCCAGTTTCAACTACGACGCCCTTGTCAAGAATCGCATGCTCTACGACTGCTCCCTCATGGACAACAACACCTGGGAACAAGAGACTGCTACGAATTTCTGCCCCCTTGTGAAGATGAACACGACGAGAAATGACAGAATCATGTACCAAAGCTTCGACAATGCTTCCTGAGGCAAATTGCGAATTCTTAATTTGCGAACCAGGAGCATAGTAAGTTGGCTCTTCATTTTTTACCTTGGTATAAACTTTTTGATTTGGTGAGAAGAGAGACATGAATTTGTTGGTTTCCAACATGTCAAGATTAGCGCGGTAGTAAGATTCAACAGAGTGAATATTGGCAATATAGCCAGTGTATTCGAATGCGAAGGCACCGTGTTCTACTGCTAAATCACGAAGGATATAACGCAATTTTTCTGGATGTTCTTTATGGATTTCTGCTTCTAATTTTTCAATCAACCATGGTGTATCAACGATAAAGATATCCGTTGACATATTATAGAGAGCATCTGGATCAGTTCCATCAAACAACTTTTGTCCACGTACATGATCTGTCTCATCGATTTCTAAAACCGCATTTACTTCAGAGATGTCACGATGATGCATCTTTTTGTACACCACTGTGATTGGTCTGTCAACGGTATTGTGCAAGTGGAAGACTTGGTTCAAATCAATGTTTACTAAGATATCACAGTTAAGAGCGACTGTCTGGTTCGAACCAGAGCGTTTCAAATAGGTCAATAGTTGCTCATAATATTCCTTGCCAACGTTTGAACTTTCTACTGGAGTGTTGTAGATACCGAGATAGTAGTGACTCAAAAGAGTTGACAAGCCCCACTCACGACCAGAGCGGATATGGTCAAAGACAGAACTGATATTTTCTTGCTGGAAGATACCAAATACACTACGGATTCCTGCATTAGCGAGGCTAGAAAGCGGGAAGTCGATCAAGCGATATTTCCCATCAAATGGCAGACTGGCAACAGGACGATGATCTGTCAATGACGACATATCATGGAAGCCTACTGTGTTTCCTAAAATAGCTGAATACTTATCAATCTTCATCTGTTGCTACCCCCACTTTTTCGTTATATCCAACGACTTGTACTTCTTCCGTTCCATCGATGACAACACCTTCTGAAACAACTGCTCCTTCACCGATAATAGCACGTTTAATCACAGCACCTTGACCGATAATGGCACCACTCATGATAACAGAATCTTCAACGACTGCACCTTTACGAACTTGTGCTTCCGTAGACAGGATAGAGCGTTTTACTGTTCCGTCTACCCAGCACCCATCCACTACCAAGGAATCTTCAATATGGGCATGTTCGCCAAAGAAGTTTGGTGGTGAAATCAAGTTACGAGAATAGATCTTCCAGTGACGATCCCGGCTGTCCAAGGCATTGTTTGGATCAATGTATTCCATATTCGCTTCCCAGAGAGATTCAATAGTTCCCACGTCTTTCCAATAGCCATTGAATTCATAAGCATAGACACTTTCTCCTGATTCAAGGTAAGTTGGAATAACGTTTTTACCAAAGTCAGACATATCGATGTCACTCTTCTCTGCAGCCACTAGCATGTTGCGAAGACGAGACCAGTCAAAAATGTAAATCCCCATAGAAGCTTTTGTTGATTTTGGCTCTGCAGGTTTTTCTTCAAATTCGACAATTCGATTGTTGGCATCCGTATTCATAATTCCGAAACGACTAGCTTCTTTTAAAGGCACATCCAATACAGCTACTGTAAGGCTGGCATTGTGATCTTTGTGAGACTGAAGCATGTCGTCATAGTCCATCTTGTAGATATGGTCTCCAGAAAGGATCAACACGTACTCTGGATTGATGCTATCGATGTAGTCGATATTTTGGAAAATCGCATGACTTGTTCCTTCAAACCAACGATTTCCTTCACTTGCAGAATAAGGTTGAAGGATAGAAACCCCAGTATTAATACCATCAAGACCCCAACTGGAACCATTTCCGATATGGTTGTTTAAGGCAAGCGGTTGATACTGAGTAATCACGCCAACATTGTGGATACCTGAGTTGGCACAGTTGGATAAGGCAAAGTCAATAATACGATAACGTCCACCAAATTGCACTGCAGGTTTGGCAATGCTTTGAGTGAGTTTTCCAAGGCGAGTTCCTTGCCCACCAGCAAGGATCAGAGCTAGCATTTCATTCTTCATTGATTACTCCTTTTTGGATTGACGAGACCTTCTTCCCACTTCTGAGGAGAGGCACTGTGGCCTCTTCTACAGACTCAGGAATGGGATCATAGACTGCGATCAGTAGATCACCAACAACTATTTTTTTGTTTTAGACACATTGGAACGAAGTTTTCGTTTCACTTTCCATACACTAGCTCCAAGAGCCGGTAAGGTGAAGGTCAAGGTTTGTGGATAATCTTTCCATAATCCCTCTTGAGTCTTCACTTCCTGGTTGTGCTCTTTCCAGACACCTCCCCATTTCTCTAATTCTGTATTCCAAACTTCTTCATAGACCCCAGCAATAGGGACGCCGACTGTAAAGCCCTTACGCTCTACTGGTGCCATATTAAAGATACATAGTAGATGATTTCCTTTTTTATCCTTACGAGTAAAGGTCAAGACACTCTGATCTCGGTTATCTGCATCAATAATCTCAATACCATCATAGCTATCATCAATTTCCCAGAGCATCTTGTTATCTTTGTAGAATTGATTGAGCTGTGAAGTAAACTCCTGCATCTTGCGGTTCATGTCATCTTCTAGATTGGACCATTCTAGCTGTTCTTCAGACTTCCATTCTAAGAATTGGCCGAACTCTGAACCCATGAAGAGCAATTTCTTACCTGGGTGACAAATCTGATAGGTCAAGAGGTTTCGCAAGCCAGCGAACTGGTTGTAACGATCTCCCCACATCTTATGCATGAGACTCTTCTTCCCGTGAACCACTTCATCATGAGAGAATGGCAACAAGAAGTTTTCAGAGAAGGCATACATAAAGCTAAAGGTCACCAAGTTAAAATCAAATTTCCGATAAATAGGATCTTCCTCGTAGAAGCGAAGAATATCATTCATCCATCCCATATTCCACTTGTAGTCAAATCCTAAACCACCATACTCTTCTGGACCAGTAATCTTGGTGCCAGATGAACTTTCCTCCGCTGCCATGATGACATCCGGATGTTCTGATTTAATCACAGCATTCATCCGTTTAAGGAAATGAATTCCCTCATAGTTGAGATTTCCACCATCGATATTCGGTGTCCATGGACCACTATCGTAGTCTAAGTAAAGCATGTTGCTGACCGCATCGACCCGGATTCCATCCAAATGATAAAACTCAATCCAGAATTTTACACTAGAGATAAGGAAGGATTGCACCTGGTTTTTCCCTAGGTCAAAGTTCATTGCTCCCCAGCCATAGTTGTGAGCCCGATGATGGTCTTGGTATTCAAAGGTTGGTGTTCCATCGTAATAAGCCAAGGCATCATCATTGATGGTAAAGTGTCCCGGCACCCAGTCCACAATCACCCCGATGTTATTCAAGTGACAGGCCTCAACGAAATCTTGAAACTCTTCCGGAGTTCCGTAGGTATGCTCTAAGGCAAAGTAACCCATCAGTTGATAGCCCCAACTTAGTCCAAGTGGGTGCGCCATCACTGGCATGAACTCCACATGGGTATAGTTCATTTTTACCAAGTAAGGAATCAAGTCTTCCTTTAACTGAGCAAATGAATAGGGACTTCCATCTTCATTTCGTTTCCAAGAACCGGCATGAACTTCATAAATATTTACTGGACGAGATCTAAAGCCAAGTTTTCTCCGTCTGGCCATCCAGAGTCCATCTTTCCATTTCCGCTCTGGAATATCTGTAATGACCGCTCCTGTTCCTGGACGTTTTTCCATGCGGACTGCTAAAGGATCCACCTTCATCAAGCGGTGGCCATTTTGTCTTGTAACATGGAACTTATAGATATCTCCC
>CABREZ010000017.1 GCA_902470035.1 uncultured Streptococcus sp.
GTACGGACGTCAGCGAACTTCTACGAAGTTCCATGACTTAGTTTTGAATCCCTTCGCTCTTTAATTTCCAGGCTCAGGCTAAAACAGTTCCCCGAACTGTTTTACTTTCAAAACTCCCGAATGCTTGAAACGACAATGTTTCAAGCATTTTTCTCACGGCGGAAAGTTTCAGAGTTGATTTAATTATTCAAAGTAACATAAGAATTTTTTGAAAAATTATTCAGCTATCTAAGTAAAAAGTAGTTTGTCTACATTCAAAAAAAAATGAGAGTGACTCACTCTCATTTTTTATTCGGTTTTTTCAACGTTTAAGATTTTCACTTGGTAGCTTCCTGCTGGAGTTTCAATCGTCACTGTGTCCCCTGTTTTCTTACCAATTAAGGCATGACCGATTGGACTTTCATTTGAGATCTTACCAGCAAAAGCATCCGCTCCAGCTGAACCAACAATGATGTAGACATCTTCTTCGTCTTCGCCAATTTCTTGCACGGTGACTGTTTTTCCGATTGCTACTTCATCAACAGCGACAGCATCGCTATCTACAATTTCAGCATAGCGAATCTTTGTTTCTAGGCTGGAGATTTGTCCTTCAACAAAAGCCTGTTCGTCCTTAGCTGCTTCGTATTCACTGTTTTCTGAAAGGTCTCCGTATGAACGAGCAATTTTAATCCGCTCTACAACTTCTGGACGACGGACTAATTTCAATTCTTCTAATTCAAGTTCTAACTTTTGCTTTTCAGCAAGGGTCATTGGATAGGTTTTTTCTGCCATAATTCTTTCTCTTTTCTATTATTTTTTTCGAACTAAAAAGGTGTGGCATGCCACATCCTCCTTAGTTTGAGCTGCTTTCTGTTAATTTGCTATTCACGTGTTCTTCCACGTTTTTAGTGTGTTCCTCATAAGTTTTCGCAAAATAGACTTCCCCTGTCTCTACATTTGCGACAAAGTAGAGGTAGTCTGTCTTGCTTGGGTTAACGGCTGCTTCAATTGCAGATAGTCCAGGACTATCTACTGGACCAGGCATCAAACCAGTATTCTTGTAGATATTATAAGGTGATTCAATATTGGTATCAATTGTTGCGTCTTCTTTAAGAGTCGTCTTCTTGCCTAACTGGCCTTGTGCGTACAAGATGGCAATATTACTTTGAAGAGGCATGTCTTGATTCAAACGGTTATAAAAGACGCTTGCAATATCCTTACGGTCTTTATCTGTAGCACCTTCTTTTTCAATCAAAGAAGCCAGCGTCAATGCCTCATTGACATCAATATTTTTAGCTTCCATAGTGTCATAGTAGGATGAAAGATTTTGGTCCATTGCAGCTAACATTTGGTCCACAAGATCTTCCATTTTACTATCTTTTCCATAGCCGTAAGTAGCAGGGAAGAGATAGCCTTCTAGGCGATAGCGTACGCCACTTTCTTTAGAAGGCAAGGTTGCTAGTAACTTAGGATATTTGGCTACCATCTTTTCAATAAAAGCATCATCTTGGATGACTTTTAAGAATTCTTCTTGCGTATATGGAGTCTTGGCACCAGATTTGGAACTCGCATCCACAGAAACCACTTCCGCGATTTGATCAATCGTGTAGCCCTCAGGAATGGTAATTTTTCCTAAGACTGGCGGTTCCGGAGTTTTAGTCCCTTGCTCTTGCAATTTTTGAATAATGGTATCTAGATCCATACTCTTTTGAAGATTGAAATAACCGGATTGGAAGTTCCCATAATTCTTGAACTTGGTGTAATAGTTGAAGAACTGACCATTCTTAATCAAGCCTTTTTTCTCCAAAATAGTCCCAATTTCACGATTGCTAGAACCAGCAGGAATTTCAACGGTTACAAACTCTGTAGCCTTGGCATCCATGGCATTTAAGTTCGATTGAACATAGGTCACTGCAAAAATTCCAGTTGCAACCATTAAGACGAAAAGAATTCCTAGAACTGTCAAGACAATCCGCTTCGCAATGGTATTCTGTTTTTTCTTTTTCTGAACGCGTTGATCCCGATCCTTGCGCGAAATACTAGATACCGGTTTTTCTTTTCTCGAAATAGCTGCAGGCTGACTTGAACTTTCTGGTTCACGAGTTGGCTCTTCGATTGGTAGAGGTGTTTCTTCTTGGTTCTCTTCGGCTACTTCCTGAATTGCAGAGACCTCTGTAACCTCTGGCACTTCTACTCTTTCTACTTCCTCTGGAATCTCTACTTTTTCCTGAACCTCAGGCTCTTCTGATACAAGCTCAGAAAGCGTTCCTTCCGTCTCGTCTTCTTTTTTTTCAGGAATAGAGATTTCTTGAACAGGTAAGTCATATTCTTTTTCAACCTGTAAAATCTGCTTATTGGCTTCTTCAAGATCACGGAGAATTCGCTCTTTAAAGCTTAATAATTTTTCATTCTCTTGTTGGTTATCAGTCAAATACTTGACCCCCCTTGTCATAATCCTTAATATTATATCTTAAAAGGGATAGAAAAGCAATAGGAACGAGGCTTGAGGGACTCAAATCCTATTGATCACTTACTTGATGGGACTTCCCATACTAAATCGTACCATACTTCCCCAGCATAGTTAGAGGCCGAGCGACCTTCGTTTACAAAGCCGTTCCTTTCATAATACTCAATCAAGTAATCATGACAGGTCAAGCTAACCCCTTTGCGTCCTTCCTCTAAAGCAAGATTCTTCATGGCCTCAAGCAGGGCTTTCCCAACCCCTGAGCCTTGGGCAGACTGAGAAATCGAAAGACTCGTAAGGGTAATAAAACCACCTGGTAGATGGGACTCATCTTTTACTTCTGTTGTAAAAGAGCGGTCCTCAACATATCTAGTTTGTGTTACTGGGCCTTCTAGATAGCCTAGAAGTTGGCCATCCTTTTCAGCGACTAAAAAGCTATTATGAAACGTTTCGATATGTTTTGCAAGCACTGTCTCATCTATTGCCTCTTCTGGACTAAAATTTTCCAGTTCAATGGCAACAATAGCTTCTAAATCATCAATAGTTGCACGACCAATGTTCATTTTTCTTCCTTTCTATAGGGATAAGTACCACATTAGGTGATAGCCCTCAACTCCTTCTTCCTTATCCCCTATCTCTAGTTGGAAATCATTCATTTCAAAATACGGAATAAACTCTTCCTGGCAGGTCACATGAATCCCTAACAAGGATTCTTGAGCTACAAGAGACTTGAGTGTGGCGAGTAGCAAGGTACCAAACCCTTGTTTTCTAAAGTCTGGAAGAATTTCCAACCACAATAATTTTAAAGAGGATTTTTCGAACTGCTCCTCCATCTGAATTAGGCAACTTCCAATCACTTGCTCTTCAAATTCCAAGACCAGGGTCCTGAATCCATTCAGTTCTTGCTGCTTGTCTCTTTGAAAAGAAAAATTTTGGGACGTGATCTGTTCGATCTCATCCCAATCATTTTCTTTAGCAAACCGAATTCTAACGCTTGGTTGCATGGTATCTCCTTATTGAACGTTATTGGTCAAGTTCCCAAGTAAACGTTCAAAAGAATATTCATAGGTCTGGATATCTCCCGCTCCCATGAAGACATAGACGGCATTGTCATGATCTAAAAGTGGAGAAACATTTTCAGCTGTAATCACACCTGATTTCTTAATAATTTTCGCTTCTAGATCTTCCACTTTGACATCGCCATGGTCCACTTCACGAGCTGATCCATAAATCTGAGCCAAGTACACCGCATCTGCCTGGTTCAAAGCATCCGCAAACTCATCCAATAGGGCAATCGTCCGAGTAAAGGTATGAGGTTGGAAAACTGCTACGATTTCCTTACTTGGGTATTTTTGACGGGCTGCATCCAAAGTGGCAATAATTTCAGTTGGATGGTGGGCAAAGTCATCAATGATGACGGTATCGTTGACAATCTTTTCTGTAAAGCGACGCTTCACCCCGCCAAATGTTTTTAAGTGTTCCCGAACCAAATCAAGATCGAAGCCAGCGATATAAAGCAAACCAACGACCGCTGTAGCATTCATGATATTGTGACGTCCAAAGGATGGGATTTGGAATTGTCCCAAATCTTCTCCACGGAAATGAACAGTAAAGGTTGATCCCGTAGTAGAACGCAAGAGGTCACTTGCTACAAAATCATTGCCCTCTTCTTCAAATCCATAGTAATAGATTGGAGCATTAGCTGTTATCCGACGAAGCTCAGGATCTTCACCATAGATAAACAGTGCTTTGGAGATTTGTTTGGCATAATCATTGAAGGCATTGAAGACATCTTCTAGGCCAGTAAAGTAGTCAGGATGGTCAAAGTCAATATTGGTGATAATCGAATACTCTGGGTGGTAAGGCATAAAGTGACGTTCGTACTCATCTGATTCAAAGACAAAGTACTTAGCCCCTTTCGAACCCCGCCCAGTTCCATCACCAATCAAATAGCTGGTATCTGTGATATTAGACAGAACATGAGACAAAATTCCTGTAGTAGAAGTTTTCCCGTGAGCTCCTGCCACTCCCATGCTGACAAAATCACGCATAAATTCACCCAAGAATTCATGGTAGCGTTGATAGGTATAGCCTTGTGCATCTGCATAAGCAATCTCCACATTATTCTCAGGTTTAAAGGCATTCCCAGCGATCAAGATTTGATCGCCCGTAAGATTTTCTTCGCTAAATGATAGGATGGTGATCCCTGCTTGCTCCAGACCTCTTTGGGTAAAATAGTATTTCTCTACATCAGATCCTTGTACAGTGTGTCCCATCTGATGGAGCATGAGAGCCAAGGCACTCATACCAGCTCCTTTTATTCCGATAAAATGAAATGTTTTTGACATAGTTTCTCCTCCTACTGGTCCAGATTGGTCACATTGAGTTCTTGTTTAATGGGTCTTTGTTGACTATTTTGTTGATGTTTATTATAGATTTGACTCTTCTTCAAGAAATCATAATTATTTTTCTTTGGTTTTTCTTCTTGAGGGGACTCCTGAACTGGACGTTCTTCCGCAATTTCTAAAAGAATCAATTGGTCTTGTTTCAGTCGTTCGCCATATTGGATTAATTCACCAGGATTCTCCTTTTGAAAAGGTGCTGTTGGCTTCACTTTTGGCATGAAAGAAGGGGTAAATTTTTTACGATTGGGCTTAGACGCAATATCCGCTGTCAAATACGGAGCCGTCCGCTTCTTTTTCAAATCAGCACGCGCTGCTTCACGAGCTTCTTCTGCGTAGCGATTCGCCGGGCTCTTTTTATCAACAGGCTCCTTGAAATCAGGAGTCATTGGTTGCCTTCTTGACTTAGGTACTTCAAATGGTTTTTGAGGGGAATTTTGTAGATTTTTTTGATAAGGTTGCTCTGCTACTGTTCCGGTAGCAATTGGCTCCCATTCTAAATAGTTTTTATCTGTATACTCCCCAAGAATATTACTAATGAAGTCCCCATCATCATATAAATTCATATGGGGCATTTGAGTTAGCATCAATTCATCATCTGCTACTTGAGGGAAATGCTTATCCGTCATCCTATTTCTTCCTTTCGACACTTCATTAATTATAAACTATTCATTTTATTTTTCAAGTTATTCTACCGAAATACCCAAAATTTCCCGAATTTCTTCAATAGAAAGACTGGAGCGCGTTTCGGTACCATCTAATATGGTAGAAACTAAATGACGTTTGCTGGTCTGGAGCTCTTGAATTTTTTCTTCGATAGTCCCTCGAGTAATCATCCGGTAGACCTCAACATTCTTATCTTGTCCCATTCGATGGGCACGGCCAATGGCTTGATCTTCTACCGCAGGGTTCCACCATAGGTCAACTAAAATAACCGTATCCGCACCAGTCAAATTCAAACCAACCCCACCTGCTTTCAAGGAAATGAGAAAGGCTTCTCCTTGACCGGAGTTAAAGGCATTGGTCATGTCTTGGCGTTCATTAGCTGGCGTAGATCCCGTGATTTTAAACGAAGTCATCTTCAGAGCGTCCAACTCTTTTTCAATGATATCCAACATGCCCCTAAATTGTGAGAAGATCAACACCCGTTGGTTGCCGTCTTTGATCTGCTCTAACAGTTCTCGAAGGCTATCCAACTTCCCGCTTTCCCCAGTGTAATCCTCTAAAAAGAGGGATGGCGTATCACAAATTTGACGAAGACGCATCAAGCCAGATAAGATTTCCATCTTACTGCGATTGAGTTCCTCTTCAGAAGAGCTTAGAATGCGATCTTGCATTTGCTTTAACTGAGCCAAATAGATTGTTTTTTGATCGTCAGCCAATTCATTTTTATAGGTCATCTCAATCAAATCTGGAAGTTCTTGCAAGACTTCACTTTTTTTCCGTCTCATGATAAAAGGCTTGACGTATTGAGAAATTGTCTCTGGACTCAATTGTTTAAAGTCTTTTTTACCCGGAAACAAACCAGGAAGAACAATCTGGAAAATAGACCAGAGTTCCTCTACATGGTTTTCTATTGGTGTTCCCGACAATGCAAAGGTATGAGGAACATCGAATTTCCGTAAGTATTGAGCAATCTTGGTTTGAGAATTTTTCATGACCTGGGCTTCATCCAAGATGAGGTATTGGTACTGATTTTTTTCGTATTGCTCTACGTCCTGACGGAAGGAAGCGTAACTGGTAATAGCTACCTGAGGATTGCTTGCAATAATCTCGTCGCGACTTGCTTTGAGGCCATAAATGACCTCCACTTCCATTTGTGGAGCAAACTTTTCGAACTCCTCTTTCCAATTATAGATTAGACTAGATGGAGCCAAGATCAAAATCTTAGAATCTGCTGTCGCAACACTCGAGAGAAAAGCGATTGTCTGGAGTGTCTTTCCAAGTCCCATATCATCTGCCAAAATCCCCCCAAAACCGTAGTGATTGAGCACGGATAACCAGCGGACTCCTACTTCCTGATAATCTCGAAGTTTAGCAGTTACTTGTAGCTCACCTAATGGAAATTGCTCTGGATGAATCAAATCATGAGCCAAATGACGAAACTCTTCAGAAAATTGGGCATTGTCAGCTGTCTCAAATATCTGCGAGAGCTGAAAAGCTGCAATGCGATTGGTTTGCAACTGACCTGTTTTTGTCTTCTTTGCGCGAAGATTCAATAAGGTCTGACTGATCCGCTTGGTTTCTTCATCAAAGATAAGGACCTTTCCTGTTTGACTCACATAATAGTCATTCTTCTCGATTAAGGCAGTCATGACTTGGTCAACTTCAGAGGGATCAATTGAGTCAAATTCAAATCCAATCTCAAGGAGGCGACCACTGGTTTGAATAGCAATCTTAGGCTTTTCAACCTGATACAGGTTTAACAACTTGTCCGAAACTTCCACCTCTCCTAGTTGTTCAAATAATGGAAGGGTCTGCTGAAAGAAAGGATAGATTTGTTTAGGAAGAAGTGGAGATCGTTTGGTTTGAAATTGATTGGTAAAACCAGCTGCCAAAATAGTTTCAAAAACCAAACGTTCCCTATCAAAATTACTGGAATAAGGCAGATCCTTGAGTTCTTGGTCGGAGCGAACGATACGGTCCTCATAGATAAAAGCCACATCCAGCACGACTTCTCCTTGTTCAGACAA
Source organism: uncultured Streptococcus sp. (assembly GCA_902470035.1). Taxonomy (GTDB): domain Bacteria; phylum Bacillota; class Bacilli; order Lactobacillales; family Streptococcaceae; genus Streptococcus. The sequence continues at coordinate 7,539 of CABREZ010000017.1, forward strand.
ATCGAAAGTAAAGTGAGGTTGAAAATCATGAATATAGAAGTTACTTGGTGCTTTCACCTCACCAATTTTCTTAAATTGCTCTAAGCTATAGGTCAATTTTGTCTGATCTGACAAATCAAATTGAACATGTCTCTTCTGATCACTGGATAGGGGTAAACTCTGAACAGCCTCAATCAAAATCTTTTGAAGTGGTGAGATTTGGTGAAAATGGCCATTTGCCAAAAGAAAGCGACCTTCCACCATTTTATAGGAAGCCACTTGGACCTGTAGTTCGATAAACTCCTTCATTTCCACTACTTGAAAAGAAAATAAGCCTGAATCTTCTTGGAGTTCTTGAAAGAAAACTTCCTGATAGGTATCCATCCCGACTTCAAGGGTAAAGGACGGTAGATCCATTAATAATTGTACAGCTTCTTCAAAGAAGCTCATTGGAAAGTAAAGGTGACGGCCTCCATTTGGAAAGAAGAGGGCATCATGTACCGGATCCCCTGATAATAAGCCTTCTAAAAATCGGATCAAGGCACGACTTTCAGGGTCAAAGGCTGCGTAGGAAATCGGCTCATAATAACTTTTCCCAATCGCAAAATGGGACTGTTTTCTGATAGCTTGCAAAAATGCTACAATATCCCGCACCACATAAGTTCTCTCATCCGGTCTGCGATAGATACGAAGGGTCCACAAAAACTGACCAGAATAGTCGTCTACATGACCGGTCGCTGAGAGCCCAAAACGGACCTCTTTGCTTTCAATCTTTGGCAGGACCTGATCTAAAAACAAACTTCCAAATGATACTTTTTCCTTTGTTTCTTGACTTTCTGTTGCGTCTTGCTCCAAACCAAGTAAGAGTTCCTTCCCTTCTTCATCATTTTTTAAAAAGGCTTCTCCCGCAGCTAAATGCACACAGAATTTCTTCTTTTGAAAAAAATCACAACTACAAAAAATTGCTTGATCATCAAGACTATACCGGAGGGAATCATTGTCAATTCTGAAATAGAGGTACTGATTCTTCATTTCCTGTAGGGATACTTTCCCGTTTTCATAGAGAAGGATTCCTTCTGAACGGATTTTCCCAGGAATTAACTTTGCCATATTTACCACCTTATGTTTATCCCTTTATTATATCATATCCCCTCTAAAATAGAAAAAAAGACAAGGAATTGTAAAGAATTCAATGCCTGATTTTACTATCACCTATTCTACTTTTCTTTTTGAATGTAGACAAACTATTGTTTTACATAAAACAGCTAGATGATTTTCAAAAAAATGACTTTTATTTTTAGTCATTTGAGAAGATGAAAAACTTTCCGCCGTGAGAAAAGTGCTATAAACACTGTTGTTTCTAGCACTCGGTAGTTTTGAGACCTTAGGCTCAAAACTAAGTTATGGAACTTCATAGAAATTCGCTCACGTCCTTACCCACCTAAGGAAAGTTTTTCTGAAGACTTTATCTTCAATCAGAAGAGAGTGGGACAGAAATCGGTAATTCGTTAGAATTCGATTTCGTCGTCCCACCTCCGCACAGTTGAGTAGGGCTGTAAAAGCTGATGAAATCAGCGTAGTAGAGCCCACTCAACCACTGCGTCTTGCTTGATAATCCAAAGACAATTGAGAGGCTAGGACTTTTGTCCCAGCCTCTTTATTTTACTCTCTTATAACCTTCTTTTTTGAGGTTCTTGATATGATCGGAATAATCGGCCAGTTCTCCAATCGTTTTTTTCTCACCATTGGCTTTATTTAAGGCTTCAACATCTAAGTCTTGGTAGATGATCTTGGTATGAATCATCAACCCGTTCTCTTTCGTACGAGCCACATCTGTTGTATAGCCTGAAATTCCTTTTTTAGGATCAACAATTTCTTTTTTAATATATTCGAATTCAGAATCATCTTCAATATTTACATTAAAATTATCAGCCCAAAACTCTTCAGAGATCATTTGATTGGATCTATGTCGAATCGTCACTCGAACAAGACTATCTGTATATTTTTTCTCGTAGGTCTCTTCTCTTTCAACGCTGCAAGCTGTCAGTCCCAGAAATACTATGAATGGGACTATAAGCAGGAGTCCTTGTTTCAAAATTTTAATAAATACCTACTTCCGTTTCCGAGCAATCAAATGGATCGGAGTCCCTTCAAAGACAAAGGCTTTCCGAATTTGATTTTCCAAGAAACGAAGATAAGAGAAGTGCATGAGCTCCTCTTCATTAACAAAGACCACAAAGGTTGGTGGCTTGGTCGCAACCTGAGTCGCATAGAAGATTTTCAGACGTTTTCCTTTATCTGTCGGTGTCGGATTAATGGCAATGGCATCCATGATGACATCGTTCAAGACAGCTGAAGGAATGCGTGTATTTTGGCTCTCACTGATTTGCTTGATCATGTCTGGTAGTTTGTGCAAGCGTTGTTTGGTCAAAGCAGAGACAAAGATAATAGGTGCATAAGAAAGGTATTGGAACTGATCTCGAATATCATCTTCCCATTGCTTCATGGTGTGATTATCCTTTTCTAGGGTATCCCACTTATTGACCACGATGATCATCCCTTTCCCAGCTTCATGGGCAAATCCCGCAATTCGCTTATCGTACTCGCGGATTCCTTCTTCTGCGTTCAAGACCATCAAGACAACATCCGAACGATCGATAGCCCGCATAGCCCGCATGACAGAATATTTCTCTGTATTTTCATAGACCTTACCAGATTTCCGCATTCCAGCTGTATCAATCATGGTGTACTCTTGGCCTTCTGCATCGGTGAAATGGGTGTCAATCGCATCTCGCGTAGTTCCTGCTACAGGACTGGCAATGACGCGGTCTTCCCCAAGGATGGCATTGATCAGACTAGATTTTCCGACATTAGGGCGGCCAATCAAGCTGAACTTGATGACATCTGGATTTTCTGGCTCCCGATCCGTCGGAAGGTTTTCAACGATGGCATCCAAGACATCCCCTGTACCAATCCCGTGCACAGATGACACTGGCAAGGGTTCGCCCAGGCCAAGAGCGTAGAAATCATAGATGTCAGTTCGCATCTCTGGATTATCCACTTTATTGACCGCTAAAATGACTGGTTTGTGGGTCTTGTAGAGCATCCGAGCGACATACTCATCTGCATCGGTAATCCCTTCTTTTCCAGATACGACAAAGACAATGACGTCTGCTTCATCCATGGCAATCTCAGCTTGGTGCTTGATTTGCTCCATGAAAGGTGCGTCTACGTCATCAATCCCGCCAGTATCAATAATACTAAATTGGTGGTTGAGCCACTCTGCCGTTGCATAAATACGGTCCCGAGTAACCCCTTCGACATCCTCGACAATGGAAATCCGCTCACCGGCAATCCGGTTAAAGAGCGTCGATTTCCCGACGTTGGGACGTCCTACAATGGCAACAGTAGGTAAAGCCATGGTATCCTCTTTTCTCTTATTTTTCTAGTTGGTGTTTCTTTAATAATTCTGCCGTAGCAGCTGGTTCTTCCTGTCCAAATTGGGCGGCCAATCGTTGGCTCCAAGTATCCGTTGCCCGTGCTCCAGCATAGGCAGTCTGTACTCGATCAAAGTCTTCAATCACTTCAGGAGTTTGCTCCTGGTAACTTTCTTCGAAGACAACAGCTTCTAAAGGAAGGCGAGGCTTCACAGGATGGTTCTGATTTGGCACTCCTAAAGCCATCCCAAAGACAGGATAGGTGTAGTCTGGTAAGTTAAATAGTTTAGCCATTTCAGTCGCTTCATACCGAACCAAGCCAATAATGACGCCTCCATAGCCTAGACTTTCAGCAGCCAGCAAGGTATTCTGACCTGCCAAGGCCGCATCTACAGAAGTAATTAATAAATTATCTGGTCCTTCTGGATGGAATTGATCCGTATGCATCCGAACCCCTTTTTCAGCTCGGTTGAGATCTCCTACAAACAGTAAGAAAACAGAGCATTGACGAATCGCCTCCTGAGGGACGAATTGATAGAGCGCCTCTTTCTTTTCCTGGCTTCTCACTAAGATAATGGAGTAAGACTGGAAGTTCTTCCAAGAGGAAGCCATTTGTCCAGCTGTTAGGATTGCTTGAAGGTCTTCCTCTTTAATGTCCTCCTCCTTAAAGCGACGGACAGAAGAATGAGATTTCATCAAATCAATAACAGGATTCATCGGCGATTTTCTCCTTCTAGGCGGACTTCTTTAGCCAGGAACTTGATTCGCTCCATAACACGCTTGGCTTGCCAAGTCTCATCTCCATTCCGAGATGTAGCAAAATGACGTTCCAAATCTTCAAAGTTGAAATTGGAGGTAAAGAAGGTTGGAAGAATCTCCTGCATCCGGTGTTGCAAAATCACTTGCAAGACTTCATCCCGAACCCAAGGCGACATTTGCTCTGCTCCAATATCATCTAGAATCAAAATTTCAGCCTTCTTGACCTGATCCAACATCTCTTTAACTTGCCCTGTGTTGATAGCATTTTTGACATCGATGACAAAACTTGGAAAATGCAGAATCGTTGAAGAAGCCTGCCGTTTTTCAGACAAGTCATGAGCAAGGGCTGCCATCATATAGCTTTTTCCTACTCCAAAATCTCCATATAGAAAAATTCCTTTGCGGGCTTGAGGATAGGAAGCAACAAAATTGGCTAACTCTTCAAAGGCTCCAAAACGTCCACGATCATCCAAGTCGACTTTGGCTAAGGAAGCTTCCTTCAAAGTGCTTGGCAAGTTGATTAGTTGCAAGCGTCTATTGATCGCGGCTTGTTTTTGTGCCTCAATCAACTCAGGTGTCTCCTCGTAGGAAACATCCGCATAGCCCTCATTCATGACCAATACAGGCTTATACCCTCTTGCAATATAATCTGCATCCCCGAGGACAAAGCGATTCCGTTCACTGATGTATTGGTTAAACTTGGAAATACTGCGACGGATTTCAGCATCCGACAAGGCTTCCTTTTGAATAAAGGTTGCAATCTCAGGTTCGGCGAGAATTTGAGCTACCAATTCTTCATAATTGAACTGCTGTGATCGATTCATCTGGGACATGGTTTTCCCTACGCTCTCCATTTACTCCCCTCCTTGATTTAATTTCTCGAGCAAGGCTCGTTTTTGTTGTTCCAGATCAGCCTGTTCTTCTTGGCTAGTCTGATTGGTATAGTTAGGCTGACTCCACTTCGGAACATTGGTCTTTCCAGTCACTGACCCACTTTTAGCTGCTTTCTCTTTTGCTTTTTGTGTATGGGAGTCTTGGCGCTGGCGGATCTTCAGGACGGCCTCCTCAGCCGTTTTTATCCCCTCATAAGCAAAATCATTCCCAACCTTTAAAGCATATTTTTCATTAAGATTGGCAGAAGCAACCTTGTTAAAGGTCAACAACAAGATCACATTTATGACTTCATCTAAGAGGCCTAACTGCGCCAAGTCAGAAATTACTTGACGTTCTGATTGGGTCACGACAGCCTTACGCGCTTTTTTAATTCCTGCTAAAAATTGACGACTGGGCTTATTTTTAGCTTCCCGGATTATGGCTTTTTCCTGCGGAGTGAACTCATCCTTGCCTTTTTCTTGTGGTTGTTGGGTCAGTTTTTGTCTCATCCGTTTGGTCGAAATGATTAAATTAGCCGCTGTCTCCTTGGCCAATAGATAGGTCTCATACCAGGTCCAATTCTTCTCTTCAGTGATGGCATAGAGAACCAAGAGATCCTCCTGTTCGTTTTCAAAACGGATACCATCCCGCGCCATTAATTGTTTAAAGTGCTCCAAACTGAAGGAAGATGTTTTCCTCTGAGGGGTCGAAACACCATCAATCCCAAAGACAGAGGCAAAGTTCACCTTCCGTTTCTCGCCCTCTGGTTTTTCAGGTAGCAAGTCACGAATTGCTGCTTCTCCTATTTTTTTCTCTAGCAACTTCTGATAAGCAACATTGGCAAAAAATTGATCTGCTTCTAGTGGAGGCACAAATCGGAACTGAAGTCCTTCTTCTGTTTCATAAACCTCTAATAAATTCATGGCAATCAAGCGGTCTAGACTTTCAAGAAAATGAGCGAAACCTAGATCCAAATGATTTAAAATGACAGCAATCAGCCGTTTTTCTTTCCCCTGATCATAGAGACTCAGCAGAAACGTATATAATTGACTTGCTTGAACACCTAATATTGGTCCATACAGGTGCGTAAAGGAGGCTCCTGTAGGCGCTAAATAATTATTCTTCAAGAAAGAAAATGAAGTATTGGGCTTCATCTATTTTTCCTTTTTCTTCTTCGTTCCTTTGGTAATCTGTTTTAAGAGACTTTCCAATTCACCAACATCCTTGAAACTACGATAGACACTCGCAAACCGAACATAGGTAATTTCGTCCAACTCTGCTAACTCATCCATGACTAGCGATCCGATATAGTCACTTTGAATCTCATTTTCACTCTGGCTACGAATCTTTTGTTCAATTCGACCCACAATTTCCTCAATTTCGTCACTCGACACGGGACGTTTCTGAGCAGATCGAATAATCCCATTAAATATTTTATCTCTAGAAAACTGTTCCCGGGTGCCATCTTTTTTCACCACAACAAGAGTCCGCTCTTCTACTCGTTCATAAGTGGTAAAGCGATGATGACATTCATCACATTCTCTTCTTCTACGAATCGTTTTCCCATCTTCTGCCTGGCGACTATCTACAACACTAGACTTGTTTCCGCCACATTTTGGACACCGCATGGACACCCTCCTTATCGTTTCTTAATACTTTATTCTATCATATTTAGGGCTAAAGTGAAAGCAAGGGAAATAAAGAAAATCCCTAGCCTCCTGAAGGCATAGGGATTTGAATCTTATGGTAAATACAAGTCAGCTGATAAACCATAATGGTCACTGACGAGTGGCTGACTAGAGCCATCAAACACAACTTCTAGCCGTTCGATAACCCATTCTTTTGAGGTGAAAACATAATCAATCCGCAAGGGTACCTGATTATCATCCCAACCATCAATTCCAGGACCTACAGTGTAAGTCCCCTTGGTCTGACGGGCTTCAATAAAGCTATCTTGAAGAGCTAGCGGGCTCGCTAAAATGGCTTCATAACCTTCTTGACCAGCTGGATTATTAAAGTCTCCGGCTAAAATCAAGGGTTTCTGCAATTGGCTAAAGCGTTCTTCTAAACGCGCCCACTCTTGTTGGAAACCTTTGTCCCACCAGGACAGGTGGACACTGGCAACCGCAATTTCTTTCCCATCCACTTGGGTTTCTGCAATGGCAATCCGTCGTGTATGATAATCTGTTGGATCATTCACATCTGAAACCAAGAGTTCGCTTGCCTGGATTGGGGTACGTGATAGAACCGCCACGCCTTCATGATAACGGTCATAGCCGATATGGTTGTAAGCCCAGGTCCAGTGATAGCTCAATCCTTCTTCTTCTAATTTTTCAACTAAACAACGAACATAGTGATCCTGATGGATCGGCTCCGCAGAAGGAGTTGGATGATATAAGTCATTAACTGGAACAACTGGACTTTCGATGGCCTGATTGATTTCTTGGAAACAAATCAGATCGTATTGCTTTTCAATAATGTCTGTTAATAAGTCCTCAAATTTTTGTTGGGGATTTTCTTCCATCCAACTATGAGTGTTCAAAGTCAAAAATTTCATGATCCTACTCTCCTAATAGAGAATTCCCTGTATCCGATGGATACAAGGAATGACTCTCATAGATTATAATTCAACCTTGGCAACCACAGCATCTGCTGGAAGTTGACCAGTTTGTGTAAGAGTGACAGATTGAATAGCTGCAGCATTTGTGAAGACTACAACTGTTGACGTTGCACGTCCAGCTTCACGAATAGCATCCAAATCTGCTTCTACTAATAAATCTCCCGCTGCCACTGTTTGGCCTTCTTCTACCTTCACTGTGAAAGGTTTTCCTTCCAAACTTACAGTATCAAGACCGATATGAACGAGAACTTCAAGACCAGATTCTGTTACCAAACCAAGTGCGTGTTTGGTAGGGAAGACGCTTGTCACCTTACCAGCTACTGGTGAAACAATCTGACCATTTGCTGGTTCAACTGCAAATCCGTCACCCATCATTTTTTGTGAGAAGACTGGATCTTGAACTTTTTCTAATTCAATGACTTGTCCTTCAGCAACTGAGTGAACTTCTTCTGTCACCCCTTTAAAGCTGACTTCTGCTTGTTGAGAAGATGCTTTTTGACTTGGGAGAGTTTCAGGAATCACTTCACCTGAGTCTAACAAATCTTGGATATCTGATTTCAATACGTCCGCTTTTGGACCGTAAATCGCTTGAACCCCTTGTCCTTTCATGACAAGTCCCATCGCACCTTCAGCCTTCCACTGTTCCTCTGTTCCAACTTTAGTTTCGTCTTTAACAGTCACACGAAGGCGAGTCATACATGCATCCACATCTACGATGTTGGCACGTCCACCAAGAAGGTTGATAACGTTAACTGCTTGTGAAGCAGCGGCCACTTTACCTGAAGTTTCAGATGCTTCTGCATCTCCTTCAGCTTGTTCGTAGTTTCCGTTACGTCCAGGAGTTGCGTAGTTAAATTTCTGGATCATGAAGTTTGCAATGAAGTACATGATCACTGCAAAGAGAACAGTTACCCAGATGAAGTTAATGATATCCATACCAATACCCGCTTTAATGGTCATTGGTGTACGAGTTAAGAACTCAATTGATCCAAATGAATGGACACGTAGATTGACGATATCTGCCATCGCGAAGGCTGCACCTTGTACCACTGCATATACGAGGTAAAGAGGCATAGCTACAAACATAAACATGTACTCGATTGGTTCTGTAACCCCTGTAAGGAAGGTTGCAAGAGCAGTCGCAATCATCATCCCTTTGTATTTGTGTTTCTTATCAGGGTCTACATTACGATAGATAGCAAGAGCAACCCCCATCAAGATACCAAAGGAACCGATCATTTGTCCCACTTTGAAACGAGCAGGTGTGAAGGTATCTAACAAGTGTTGGTAAGTAGCAGGATCAGAAACTTTTGTATTTCCTAAGTCAGTCACCCAAGCTAACCAAAGTGGGTCTTGACCGAATACAGTCGAACCTTTTGAGATACCAGAAAGTACTTCATAGGTACCACCCAATTGTGTATAGTTGATTGGGATGGTCAACATGTGGTGAAGACCAAATGGAAGCAAAAGACGTTCTAGAGTACCAAAGGCAAATGGTGCAATAATTGGTGCTGACTCTTTTGAGTTAGCGATCCAGATACCAAAGTTGTTAATTCCTGTTTGGACTACTGGCCATAAGAATGACAAGACAAGAGCCACAATTACAGAACGAAGGATAACGACAAATGGAACAAACCGTTTCCCGTTAAAGAAGGATAGGGCATCTGGTAACTTGCGGTAGTTGTAGTATTTATTAAAGGCTGTTGCCCCTACAAAACCGGCAATAATACCAACGAAAACTCCCATATTCAAGGCAGGTGATTCTAAAACACTCGTAAAGTAATCAGCAACCTTGATAGATCCACCAAGAAGAGTATGAACTTGTGCTTTTGGATCTTTGAGCATATCTCCTGTTACACCGAACATCACACCAGTGATACGGTTAATCAGGATAAAGGATAGACCTGCTGCAAAGGCACCACCAGCACGTTCTTTTGCCCAGCTACCACCGATAGCCAATGCAAAGAGAATGTGAAGGTTAACGATAACTCCCCAACCGATTTGTTCAAGAACACCACCGGTAGTTACCAAGAAACCAAGTTCTGGATTAATCATTGCAATCGTTTTACCAAGACTGATCATCAGACCTGCCGCCGGCATAACTGCAACGACCACCATCAACGCTTTACCGAATTTTTGCCAAAATTCAAAGCTAAATAGACTTTTGAATGATTGTTTATTCATCATTCGACCTCCTTATAAAATTGAAATGCCCGTAATATGAGAAAACGTTTGCATATTTCGCTACTATTATACCACTTTTTTTTCATTTGTAAAGCCCTTACATCTATATTTTTAATTCACAATCTTTATAGATAAAGCTCTTGAAAAGCCTATAATACAAGCAAACGTTTGCTCCTTTCACAATTTTTTTAAAATTTTTTAAAAAAAAAT
>CABREZ010000018.1 GCA_902470035.1 uncultured Streptococcus sp.
ATGATGGGGTTTATATCGGTGTGACAGGTCCAACTTATGAAACTCCAGCTGAAATCCGTGCATATAAGACTCTTGGTGCAGATGCTGTCGGTATGTCAACTGTTCCTGAAGTTATTGTGGCAGCCCACTCAGGCTTGAAAGTTCTAGGAATTTCATGTATCACTAACCATGCTGCTGGTTTCCAAGAAGAACTCAACCACGAAGAAGTAGTGGAAGTGACAGAACGCGTCAAAGGCGACTTCAAAGGATTGCTGAAAGCGATTCTTGCTGAATTGTAAAAAAGATGGAAAGAATTGTGAGAACCATCCAAGCAATTCCCTATAAACTGAGAATAGTCCTAGCAGCTTGTCTGCTAGGACTTGTTTCGGGTTTTGCAGGTATTATTCTTCATGATCTTCTGGAATTTGTTGAAGGGCTAGTATTTGGTCACTCCGAGCATGAGTCTAGTTTTTTGACGGATGGAGTTCCCCCTTATCGGATAGGAATCAATTTACTAATTGTAGGTCTTACTTCAACCTTAGTCTGGTATTTTTTGCAACGAAAGGGGAAGCTTCTCTCCATCAAGGGGCAGATGAAGGAGGAAGATTCCCGTCTTGCCCTTCATTTCTGGAGACAATTGTTCCATTCTAGCTGGCAAATTGTGGCTGTTGGAGGAGGTGCACCGATCGGCAAGGAAGGAGCGCCCCGAGAGATCGGGGCCTTGTTGGCAGGTCGTCTTGCGAAAGGTTTTGGCCTGCCGCTTGCAGATCGTGTTTTTTTGATCGCTTGTGGGGCGGGAGCAGGATTGGCTGCGGTTTACCAAGTCCCATTAACGAGTGTGTTTTTTATTTTTGAAACCTTAGGCATTGCATTTTCACTTAAACGCTTTTTCTTGGCAGGGATTTCCACTTATGTGGCTGCTTATACGGCAGGTTGGGTGATTTCAGATCATGCACTCTACAAGCTGCCGGTTACGACTTGGTCACTACAGGTGTTGTGGTTGCTGCCAATCTTAGTCTTGGTCTTAACGCCCCTAGCCTATGGATTTGCGCGATTGACCAAGCAAGCTACTGCTCATCGGATTAAAGACAAGCTTATTCTCCTGACTCTTCCACTTGCATTTCTTTTCTTAGCTGGCCTAGCTCAGAAATTCCCCCACCTTCTTGGAAATGGACGAATGGTAGCTCAGGAGGTCATTAATGGAATTTCATGGAAGACGGCATTCCTCTTGTTTGTCCTAAAGGCACTTGTCGTTTTGCTTACTCTCTGGGCTGGAGCTTATGGAGGGACTTTGACGCCTTCCTTTGCCTTGGGGATGGCAGGAGCGGCACTTTTCACTCTAACTTTTGGACTTGAAAGTCCATCCACCATCTTACTTATTGGCGCTGTCTGCTTTTTGACCGTGACCTTAAAGGCTCCCTTTTCTGCAACAGGTTTGGTGATTGGATTTACAGGTCAAGGATTAGATGCGTTGCCTTACCTTTTACTAACAGCCTTTGTCACTTATGCCTTGACCCAAAGATTGGATCGTATGATGGGGAGAAAATTAAAGGAGTCTTCGAGTAGATAAGATTCAGGAGCTTTTTATGGAGGGGATTTACCCTACAAGCTAGATGAATCCTATCTTCTTATGGTATAATTGATGTATACGCAATAGGGCAGATTAGTCTGGGGTTCAAATAGAATCTGAGGCCTGACCTATAAGAAAAAAACAAGAAGCTAGAACGTGTGTTCTCTATGAACACGAGCAGATAGCTTTTCTAAACAAAATACACACAGAAAGGTAGAGCATGTGTTCTGATTTGAACACGAGCGGAAAGCTCGGAAAATAGATAATCTGACTGAGAAATCAGGATTTCTCGTCAGATTCCTAATTTTCAGTCGCTTTCTGGTCGCTCTTTGTATCATAAACTATGTCTATACATATTGCTGCTAAGCAAGGTGAAATTGCTGATAAAATTCTCCTTCCTGGGGATCCTCTTCGTGCGAAATTTATCGCTGAGAACTTTTTAGAAGACGCTGTTTGCTTCAATGAAGTTCGGAACATGTTTGGTTACACGGGTACCTACAAGGGTCATCGTGTATCTGTTATGGGTACTGGGATGGGAATGCCATCAATCTCTATCTATGCGCGTGAGTTGATCGTGGACTACGGTGTGAAGAAATTGATCCGTGTGGGAACGGCTGGATCTTTGAATGAGGATGTTCACGTCCGTGAATTGGTCTTGGCCCAAGCTGCCGCAACCAACTCAAACATCATCCGCAATGACTGGCCACAATACGATTTCCCACAAATCGCTAGCTTTGATCTTTTAGACAAGGCTTACCACATTGCCAAAGACCTTGGTATGACGACTCACGTCGGAAATGTCTTGTCATCAGACGTTTTCTATTCAAACTATGGTGAAAAGAACATCGAGCTTGGTAAATGGGGTGTGAAAGCTGTAGAAATGGAAGCAGCAGCGCTGTATTATCTTGCTGCTCAACACCACGTCGATGCTTTAGCTATTATGACCATTTCTGATAGCTTGGTTAATCCAGATGAGGATACAACCGCTGAAGAACGCCAAAATACTTTCACTGATATGATGAAAGTTGGTCTTGAAACCTTGATTGCAGACTAATGACAGAATACCTTCATGATGAGTGGCTCTACGACCTTCAGACCTACCAGTATAGTCGGGCCCTTCGCTCTGCTAAGAAGCAGAAGAGCGTGCCAGAACTGGTCTTGACCTTATTGCAGTTAATGGCAGAGCGTCGAGAGCTCAATATCCAACCAATCATGAACCAAAAGTTGAGAACCGACTTGCTAGAAGCGACAGGTTTTCAGCTTTTTTGGCATGAGGACCCAGAAGAGGAACAGTTGGCTAACTACCTGTATGACCTAGAGGCCAAGCTCCGCAACGATCAGATGATCGACTTCATTCGGGCGGTGAGTCCTGCTATCTATCGAATCTTTATGCGCTTGATTGAGATGCAGATCCCAGATATTGCAGACTACATTCACAACTCAAAGGAGTCTAGCTATGACCATTGGAAGTTTGACAAGATCCGGGCCTCTGACAATGCAGCCTTGCAGAATTTCCATAGTGAGAGTGCAGTCAATTCGTCTAGTTTGACGGAGTTGATCTTACTCTTGGACTTGCCGGATTCCACCAAGGATGCGGCTAAGCAACTGCGGGAGTTGGAAAAATCTGTCCGCAATCCTCTGGCCCACTTGATCAAACCCTTTGATGAAGAGGAACTCCACCGGACGACTGGTTTCTCTTCCCAGCATTTTATGGAGCTCTTAGTGAGCTTGGCCCAGGAGACGGGGATTGTTTACCAGCGAGAACCTTTTTATTTCGACCAGGCCAATGCTCTTATCGAGGCGCTCTTGTAAGGAGTTAGAGATGGATAAACTAAAAAGAGTTGCAAGACGTGATTGACCACAGTCAGAATATTGTCTTTTTTGGTGGGGCAGGAGTGTCCACGGAGTCCAATATTCCTGATTTTCGTAGCTCAGATGGGGTCTATAGTGTCACCTTGGGTCGGCATTTTACGGCTGAGCAACTGGTCTCTCATACCATGTTTGAGCGCTATCCAGAGGACTTTTTCGACTTTTATAAAAAATACCTGATCTATCCAGATGCCAAGCCCAATGCGGCCCATCGTTATCTGGCTTGGCTGGAGCAGACAGGGAAGCTCAAGGCAGTGGTGACGCAAAATATTGATAGTCTCCATGAAATGGCGGGGTCTAAGAAAGTCTTGAAACTCCATGGTAGTGCTGATCGCAATTACTGTACGGGTTGCCAGCGATTTTATGATTTGGAGGCCTTTCTAGCTTTGGCAGGGCCTGTTCCGCATTGCCTAGACTGTGGCAAGGTGGTCAAACCGGATGTGACCCTCTATGAGGAATCCCTCGATATGGACGTCTTTAGCCAAGCAGCCCAAGCTATCCGAGAGGCAGATCTGCTGATTGTCGGTGGTACCTCCCTTGTTGTTTACCCAGCAGCCAGTCTGATTCAGTATTTCCAAGGGAAGCACCTAGTCGTCATCAATAAGACTAGCATCACGCAAGACAAGCAGGCAGACCTGGTTATTGAAGGGAAGATTGGCCAAGTATTTTCTCAATTAAGACAATAAAAGAACACCTGAAAGAAGTGAAAGGCTACTTGTTTCAGGTGTTTTATTGTGCTTGTGAAGATGGTTAGTCCTTATTTATCAAATTGGACTTCCTCAAGTAAGTATTCGATAAATTTCTCACCCATCTTAGAGAGGCTAGCTTTCTCGTGTTGGATGTAGACCAGCTCGATTGGGTCATCGATATCTAGCGGGATGGAGACGATATTGTCTCCGTTGAGGTTGCTATTGAGGATACCGGTCGCAATGGTGTAGCCGTCCAGACCAATCAAGAGATTGAAGAGGGTGGCACGGTCACTGACCACGATGGATTTTTTATGATGCTCTTGGGAGAGGATCTCTTCAGAGAAGTAGAAGGAGTTGTGGGTCCCTTGGTCATAGCTGAGATAAGGGAAGTCCTCTAGGTCTTCTAGCTTGACCACTTCTTTGTTAGCTAGAGGATTGGTCTTGCTGACGAAGATGTGAGGTTGGGCAGTGAAGAGGTGGGTTGCCTTGAGGTGGCTGTCATCCAGCATTTTAGAGAGGACATCCCGGTTGTACCCATTGAGGAAGAGGACACCAATCTCACTACGGAAGTTCTTGACGTCATCAATGATTTCCCAGGTTCTGGTCTCCCGTAGGAAGAGCTCGTATTTCTCCATATCGCTTTTCTTGAGGAGAGAGACGAAGGCTTCGACCACGAAGGCATAGTGCTGGGAGGATACGCTAAAGAGCTCCCGATTGGCTACTGGATTTTTATAGCGTTCTTCTAAGAGTTGGGTCTGCTCGACGACCTGACGGGCATAAGAAAGGAACTCCATCCCATCCTTGGTCAGAGTGATCCCTTTGGGATTACGGATGAAGATATCAATCCCCATTTCTTTTTCTAAGTCCCGCACAGCATTGGACAAACTTGGCTGTGTGATGAAGAGTTGCTTGGACGCTTCATTCATAGAGCCTGTTTCGACGATTTTGATAATGTAATGTAATTGTTGGATTCTCATGCTTATATTTTAACATACTTTTGACAGAAAATCCTAGCTAGTATCAGTCTCTAGAAGGATTTTTGCCAATAAAATAGGTTTAGAATTGAAGGATTGATTGTAGCTTGATAGAATGATGGAAAAGATGATCTCTGGAGGACTTATGAAAAGAATTGCTTACTGGTACAAAAAATGGAATCAGGAACTGGAAACTAAATTTTTAGCCAGTTTAGTAAAGATAAACTTTATGACCAACTTCCTGATTTTTCTTAGTTTGTCTGTCTTTCTAATTATCGGGAGCTTGCCAGGAAATATCCAATCTTTGGGTTTCTGGAATGCTATTTTTAGAGTCGCAATTTACAGTGTTACAATTCTTATACATGCCCTAGGGGTTAGTTATTTTGTTCCTAATATCTTTGTGATTCTGTATGTTATTTCTCGCTGGTCTACGATTCAGGCCCAGACCTTGGAAAAGGAACTGGTCGGTGTCTATGATGAGAGAGAAGAGGAAAAAATTAAACGAAGGGTTAACAATCGCAAGTACTTTGTGATCCTTTGGATTGGAGGCTTTGGCTGTATCCTGGAATCTTTCGCCATCTACCTAGTAAAGGATTTGACAGATTATGATTGGACCCAGCAGCTCATTAATGAGCAAAAGCATACCATGATTTGGTCGGAGGCTCTCCCAACGATTCTTACTTTGGCATTGATATCCTTCCTGGCTCTGGTCATTTATTCTTATAGGGATGCCAATTCCTTATCTCCACTTTTAAATATCTTTTGTATCAGTGGGATATTGATGGGATTGGTGCTAGTAGTGGTATTTGACATCCAGTTGCAAGTCATCGGTTGTCACACGGTCTTCTTGTTGGTCTATTCCATTAGTCTTTTGCGGACCAGGATGAAGGAGTGGGAGGGGGAGTCTGATTTCGAAAGGGGCTATGACAATCCAATTCTTCAGCGCTTTCACCTGATTCTTCACCAATCCAAACACTGGCCTTGGTTGGCAGTCATCTTTGCCCTTCCCTTGTTAGCGGTATTGATCATGGTCCTCATGCTCTTTGGTCAACGTCCTGATAGCTTGGTCAAGGCCTGGACCAATACGGCAGATTGGACCTTCTCGGAAAAGATCCCTCCACAGAATCTCATCATGGATGAGCACTATCTCTGTACGGTTGCGGCAGGCGGTCATGAAAAGGTGGTCAAGCCCCAAAGGATGGGAGTCCGGCATGGTCATCCTGTTGTGGTTAATCGCCAGCTCTGTATTGCAAATGCCTTTGAGCAGGTGCTAGAAGAAAAGACGCCAGGTTTTCATCGATTCCTGCGTCGTAATTATGACCGTTATGGCTACCCCTTTGCTAAACATATCAAGAAGAAATGGGCTATGGATGTCATTTACTATCTAATGAAACCCCTGGAATGGCTCTTCTTACTCGTCCTCTACTTGGTCGATCACAAGCCAGAAAATCGGATTGCCTTGCAATATATCCCACCGGTACCCGAAGGGTTTTCTCCTGAACCAGATGGGAAATGAGCGGAGCTATCGGGCTTCTACTTGACAAGCGACCAGTAGCGCGATATAATGAGACAAATTTAACCTTTAAGGGGTCCAGAGAGGCCTGCAAGGAAAGACAGAAAAAAGATCAGCGGACCAAGTCTAGCTGATCATTTGTAGGACCTTGCTTTTGCGAGGTCTTTTTTGCTGGAAGAAAGAAGAGGAAACCAATGGTCAGTGACAGCTGTAAGAAACGGTTTGGAAAAATCATGATGGAAGACATGGAGTTAATCGCTCAAGAAGAGATTGCGCCACGGATTTTTTCAATGGTCTTGAAGGGGGAAATGGTGGAGCAGATGTTGCCGGGGCAGTTTCTCCATATCCGTGTACCGGATGACTCCAAGCTCCTTCGTCGTCCCATTTCTATCTCTGAGATAGATCCAGACAGCCAGACCTGTCGCCTCATCTATCGGGTAGAGGGAGGCGGAACGGCCATCTTCTCTCACTTGCCTGTCGGAAGCTCCCTCAGTGTCATGGGCCCTCAAGGAAATGGCTTTGACCTAAAAGGTCTTAGTCAAGGGGCGCGTGCCTTGATCATTGGTGGCGGGATTGGAGTGCCTCCATTGGTCCAAGTGGCTAAACAACTACATGAGCAAGGAGTAGAAGTCCATTCTGTCCTTGGCTTTGCCAATAAAGAAGCAGTGATCCTTGAGGAAGAATTGAGGCAGTATGGGCAAGTCACCATTACAACAGATGATGGTTCTTATGGTAACAAAGGCTATGTCTCTACGGTCATTGATCAGATGAACCAGGAGTTTGACGCTATCTATTCTTGTGGAGCCCCTGGCATGCTAAAATATGTCAACAGCAAGTTCTATAACCACCCTCGTGCCTACATTTCCATGGAATCCCGCATGGCCTGTGGGATGGGAGCTTGCTATGCCTGCGTGGTTCATCTGGAAAATGCAAGCCAAGCAGCCAATAAGCGCGTGTGTGAAGACGGACCGGTCTTTGAAACTGGTACGATTGTGATGTAGGGAGGAAAGTATGACAAGCAATCGATTAGCTGTATCCTTACCAGGATTAGACTTGAAAAATCCCATTATTCCAGCTTCTGGCTGTTTTGGGTTTGGCCAAGAATATGCCAAATACTATGACTTGGACTTATTAGGATCCATCATGATCAAGGCGACAACAGCAGAGGCTCGCTTTGGAAACCCTACACCACGTGTTGCTGAGACCCCTGCAGGCATGCTCAACGCCATTGGACTCCAAAATCCAGGCGTAGACGTGGTCTTAGCAGAGAAACTCCCTTGGTTGGCCGAGAATTACCCGGACTTACCGATTATTGCCAATGTAGCCGGTTTTTCCAACGAAGAGTATGCGACGGTATCACGGAAGATTTCTCAATCGCCAAATGTCACAGCCATTGAACTTAACATCTCCTGTCCCAATGTGGACCATGGCAACAATGGCCTCTTAATCGGTCAGGTTCCCGAGTTGGCCTACGATGCAGTAAAAGCTGCGGTAGAAGCTTCGTCGGTCCCTGTCTATGTTAAGTTGACTCCTAGTGTGGCTGATATTACCCAAGTAGCCAAGGCTGCAGAAGATGCAGGAGCGAGTGGCTTGACCATGATTAACACTTTGGTCGGGATGCGCTTCGACCTCAAGACTGGTAAGCCAATCATTGCAAATGGTACGGGAGGGATGTCAGGGCCAGCTATCTTCCCAGTGGCTTTGAAACTCATCCGCCAAGTAGCCCAATCCACCAACCTGCCCATCATTGGAATGGGCGGTGTCGATTCAGCAGAAGCAGCGATTGAAATGATGATTTCTGGTGCCTCTGCGATTGGAGTTGGAACGGCTAACTTTACAGATCCATATGCTTGTCCGACCATTATCACAGACTTACCAAGGGTTATGGATCAGTATGCTATTGATAGCCTGGAAGATTTGCGTCGGCATGTCCGAGAAAATCTATTATAAGCTTTATTAAGAGAATAAAAAATGCCTGCTGGCTACAACCCCAACAGGCTACTGAGTAAGCTACAACTAAAACAACCCTTACTCAGCATAGCTAATATCTTACAGGAAAATCGGTAATATGTCAAGTTTTTTGTTATGATCAAGGACTCATACTAGTCTAATCTGAAAAGACAGACTGAATCCGAACGTTTTTCGATTATTTCTTGACTTTTCTTTCATATCGTACTACAATGTAGAAAAACCTTTAAAGTAGTCCAGAGAGGCTCCTAAGGTCTAGACGGTGAATCAGGGTAGATACTACCTAATTTTCGTGTAACCTTGCCTCGGGCAAGGTTTTTTTGTGGAAAAAATGTCAGCCATAAAAAGGAGAAACCCATGCGTGAAGAACGTCCCATCATCGCCCTTGACTTTCCAGCTTTTGAAGATGTCAAAAACTTTTTAGAACATTTCCCAGAAGATGAAAAACTTTTTGTAAAAATCGGAATGGAATTTTTCTATGCAGTCGGTCCAGAAATTGTTCACTATCTGAAAGGTCGTGGCCACAGCATTTTCTTAGACCTAAAATTGCACGACATCCCAAATACGGTTAAGTCAGCTATGTCTGTCCTTGGCACCTTCGGTGTAGATATGGTGACAGTTCATGCAGCAGGTGGTGTAGAGATGATGCGCGAAGCCAAAAAAGCACTTGGACCAGGTGCTAAGTTGGTGGCGGTGACTCAGTTGACTTCTACCAGTGAAGAAGACATGCGTGATTGCCAAAACATTCAAACCACTGTCCAAGAATCAGTAGTCAATTATGCTCGTAAGGCGCAAGAAGCTGGCTTGGATGGGGTCGTCTGCTCAGCCCATGAAGTAGATTTGATCAAGAAAGCTACATCAGAAGAGTTTGTTTGTGTGACCCCAGGGATCCGTCCTGCAGGAGCAGAAATTGGTGACCAAAAACGGGTCATGACCCCACAAGAAGCCCAAAAAATTGGCTCTGACTACATTGTTGTTGGACGTCCAATTATCCAAGCTGAAAATCCATGGGATGCTTATCATGAGATTAAGAGACAATGGAACTCGTAAGAGCTACTAAAAGTGAAACTTTTGTAGCTCTACGGGAAGTCCGATAGGATCTTCCCTAACGAGTTCACTAGATTTAGAGGATAAAAATGATCGTTTTATCCTCTAAATCGTCGGAATGAACAGAGCCCGATAGGGCCTTCCCTAAACTATTCACTAACTTAGTTGAAAGAAAAACATCGTTTCTTTCAACTAAGTGTCGGAATACGTGTCGCTACTAAAAGTGGATCTTTTGTAGCTCTACGGAAAGTCCTATGGGACCTTCCCTAACGCATTCACTAGATTAGAAGAAAGAAAAATATCGTTTCTTTCTTCTAATCGTCGGAACACTAATTGCTACTAAAAGTGTAATTTTTGTAGCTCTATGGGAAGTCCTATTGGACCTTCTCTAACTTACTAACCTGTACTGTTGTTGTTTAAATCATATGTCGATTTAATTCGTATCCGATTAAAATCGTAAAAAGGAGTTATCATGTCATTAGCTAAAGATATTGCCAGCCATCTTCTAAAAATTGAAGCTGTTTATTTGAAACCAGAAGAGCCTTTTACTTGGGCTTCTGGGATTAAGTCCCCTATTTATACAGATAACCGAGTGACCCTCGCTTATCCTGAAACTCGTACCTTGATTGAGAATGGCTTCGTGGATAAAATCAAGGAAGCTTTCCCTGAAGTAGAAGTCATTGCGGGGACAGCAACTGCGGGGATTCCTCATGGTGCTATTATTGCGGATAAGATGAATCTGCCATTTGCCTACATCCGTAGCAAACCAAAAGACCATGGTGCTGGTAACCAAATCGAAGGCCGTGTACCACAAGGTCAAAAGATGGTGGTAGTGGAAGATTTGATTTCTACTGGTGGCTCTGTTTTGGATGCTGTTGCAGCTGCGAAACGTGAAGGAGCAGACGTCCTTGGTGTGGTAGCGATCTTTACTTATCAATTGGAGAAAGCTGATAAGAAATTTGCGGAAGCTGGCGTTCAACTTGAAACCTTGTCTAACTACACAGAATTGATCCATTTGGCTGAAGAACAAGGTTATATCACTTCTGAAGGTTTGGAACTGTTACGCCGTTTCAAGGAAAACCAAGAAACTTGGCAAGACTAAAGTATAATGGAGGAGGGCCAACGTTTGGCTCTCCTTTTGTTTTTGTAAAGGAAGGAAAAATGATGAAGCTTGAAAGACGCACTCGTCTGAGTCTAGAAGAAAAGAAGCAGTGTGAACAGCTTGTGAGAGCCTGTCACCAAAATGACCATACCTATCGCTTGCCCTATTTGGACAATCTCTACAATGCTGATCCAACGATGCCAGCATTTATCCTTGCATTGGTGGAGGGGCAGCTGGTTGGATTTTTGTCCATCTATGCGGATGAACCCAAGGAAGCAGAGGTTCAGCTCTTTGTGACTCCTTCTTTTCGTAGACAAGGTATGGCCCGTTCCTTATGGGGAGACTTTATGGACTTGGCTAAGGACTATCAGCTAGAAGATCGACTATATGTGTCAGAGGTTCGGTTTTTGGATCAAAACACGGAGTTGCTTAGCCATTTTCATTTAGTGGAGGCAGAGAGAGATCGCGCATTTTCAATCCAAGGCTTTTGAGACGGATCTTGACTATGCCCTCAAGTATGCGACAGAGTCCCTCGAGGGGCAGGATACCCGTCTCTTTGTCTTGCGTGACCAAGAGCAAGTTCTTGCTTCTGTTACGGTGGATTTATCTCAGGGAACGACCTATTTCTTTGGATTAGCCGTTGACCCGGATCATCTCCGTAAAGGGTACGCACGCTATCTCTTACGAAGTGTGATGAATCAGATGGCTACAGAAGTGGAGCAGCAATTTCAGATTGTCGTTGAAAAAGAGAATCAAGCAGCCCTCAGCCTTTATCTAGGCCTAGGCTTCACCATCCAAACTGAAGTCCTCTATTTGATGGAGAGCCGATAGAATCCAGCGAAATCCCTATTTTTTTGCTATAATGGAGCTATGTTAGTAAAAAGTAAAAACATCTTACTTGGGGTGCTCCATCTGATCATGTTGCTCCTGATGGTGCACTGGTTTATCATTAGTGTCGTCTACCTCAAAGATATTTCAGGATGGGGGCTTGTAGCTGGGGGAGTGGTCTTTCTCTTAGCATATATTGGTCGCTCCTATGTCAAAAGAGCCTTTGCCTGGTTGATGAAACACAAGACTGGATTGATGGTTGGAGCGATTCTAGTTCAGATTGTTTTTATGCTGTCTGCGGAACTCTTTATCCGTCGAGATGCTGCGGTGGTCTATACGGGAGCCTTTAGCCTTCTTAAAGAGTCCTCTATCTCAAGCTACCTGAGCCGGAATCCCAACAACCTTCCCTTGTTCTTGTACGAACGATTTTTCTACCAAATCTTTGGTGGAGCAGGCCTCTGGGTCATGCAAGTTCTCAACATGGTTTTTGTGAATGCAGGAGCCATCCTCTTGTATCGTTTAGGACTAAAACACTATGACCAAAAAGTGGCAGACTGGGTATATACGCTCTATGTGGTCTTAATCTGTTACTCGCCTTATTTTTACTCCATGTACACGGATATTCCGCCTCTTCCTCTCATCGCATTGCAATTAGGGCTAGCCTTGGATCTCTTAAAAGGGGGCGACAGTGGTGCACAATGGAAGACATCCTTGTGGCTTGGGCTCTTATCGGGGCTTACTATGCTGATCCGTCCGACGACTATTATTGTCGTGATGGCCTTTTGGATGGTCCTCTTCTTTAAAGGGCAGTGGAAGGTCTTTGGAAAAGTCTTTTCTTTAACCCTTTTATCAACTGGTCTGGTCTTTGGAGCTCTGAATACAACTGTAAAACACCAAACGGCTGTCCCTATTTTAAAAAGGGAAGGGCTAGCTAAAGGACCGCTCTTGTTTATTAACTTGGGCTTGACGGATATTGGTCACAACCAAGCAGATATGAAAGAAGGTCTCTTGAAATATGTCGACGAGGATAAGAGAGACGAGTACAATAATGGGATGTTCAAAAACGAATACATCATTAAAGAAATCAAACGGCGCTTGAAGGAATATGGCCCGATTGGGCTTCTGGGACATCTTTATACCAAGCAGTCCTTGACAGTGGCAGAAGGGACCCTAGGCTGGCTCTATCGGGATGTGGAGTATGAAAAGACTCCCGTTATCAATCCTCTTTATGAGCCTTATACTAAGGATTTATCATTTGCCAAATGGATTCGTACCTACTTCTTAAGTACAGATCGTCCTCAGTACCGCTATTATGAGTTCGTTAAACAGTTGGTTTGGATTGTGATGGCAGCTGGCCTGGTCCTTGTCTATCTCAAGAAGAAGAACGATGACGATTTCCACTTCCTATCGCTTGCCGTCTTTGGTGGTCTTCTCTTTTTGACCATCTTTGAAGGTGGCAAGACTCGTTATCTGATCCAATTCCTACCACAAATTCTCTTGTTAGCCTCTATTGGTTTGGCTGCTAGTCCAAGAAAATCTCAAGAGAACGGTTAATTATTTTATGCTGTAAGGAGAAGCGATGGAACATTCAAGATGGCACCAATTGCTTAAGGAATCCCTGCCAGAAGGGTACTTCCATTCGATTAATCAATTTTTAGATCAGGTCTATGCATCAGGGACCATCTACCCGCCTCGTGAAAAGGTTTTTCAGGCCTTAAAGACAACGAATCTGGAAGAGGTTAAGGTCGTGATTCTGGGTCAGGATCCCTATCACGGCCCTGGTCAAGCACAGGGGCTCAGCTTTTCTGTACCGGATGACATCTCAGCACCTCCATCCTTGCAAAACATTTTAAAGGAGTTGGCGGAAGATGTGGGGCTTAAGCCTTCCCATGACTTGACGCCTTGGGCAGAGCAAGGGGTTCTCTTGCTTAATGCTTGTCTGACGGTACCTGCTGGCCAGGCTAATGGGCACGCTGGCCTGATTTGGGAAGAGTTTACGGATGCAGTTATTCGCCTAGTCAGCCAAGAGGAGGAGCATGTCGTCTTTATTCTGTGGGGTGCCTATGCTCGGAAGAAGAAGTCTTTGATTGATGCAAGCAAACACTTGATTATTGAAAGTGCCCATCCCAGTCCCTTATCGGCCTATCGCGGTTTCTTTGGCTCCCGTCCTTTTTCAAGGGCTAACGCTTATTTAACGGAGATGGGTCGCGAGCCGATTGATTGGCTGCGAAGTTAGGAAAAAAGAAAGAAGAAATAATGCCACAGTTAGCTACAATTTGCTATATCGATAATGGAGAAGCATTTTTGATGCTTCATCGCAATAAAAAGCCCAATGATGTCCATGAAGGCAAATGGATCGGGGTTGGTGGAAAATTAGAACGCGGAGAAACCCCTCAAGAATGTGCTGCCAGAGAAATCCTTGAAGAAACGGGTCTAGTTGCTAAGCCAGTCCTAAAAGGAATTATCACCTTCCCTGAATTTACACCTGACCTGGACTGGTACACCTATGTCTTCAAGGTGACAGACTTTGAGGGAGAACTGATCGAGTGTAACGAAGGGACACTGGAGTGGGTGCCTTATGATCAAGTCTTAAGTAAGCCAACTTGGGAGGGAGACCACACCTTTGTCGAGTGGCTCTTGGAGGATAAACCCTTCTTTTCAGCTATGTTCCGCTATGATGGGAATCACTTGCTAGAGACCCATGTCGATTTCTATGAATAAAGGAGTAGAAGATGTTAGTCATTAAAAACGGTCGAGTCATGGACCCAAAAACTGGTTTGGACCAAGTATGTGATCTCTTGGTAGAGCAGGGGAAAATTGTGGAAATGGGTCCGTCTCTTTCTTATGAGGGAGCCCAAGTTATCGATGCGAGTGGCAAGGTAGTAGCGCCAGGTTTGGTGGATATTCACGTTCACTTCCGTGAACCTGGTCAGACCCACAAGGAAGACATCCATACAGGAGCTCTGGCAGCAGCAGCGGGTGGTTTCACCACAGTCGTCATGATGGCTAATACGACACCAACCATTTCAGATGTTGAGACTCTAAAAGATGTCTTGGATTCTGCTGCCAAGGAAGCTATTCATGTCAAGACAGTTGCGACGGTTACCAAGAACTTTGATGGTCAACATCTGACCGACTTTGAAGGCTTGTTACAAGCTGGGGCTGTTGGTTTCTCAGATGATGGGATTCCGTTGCAAAGTACCAAGGTAGTCCGTCAAGCCTTGGAAGAAGCAAAACGTCTGGGGACCTTCATTAGTCTCCACGAAGAAGATCCAGAGTTGAACGGTATACTGGGACTCAATGAGCACATCGCTCGGGAACACTTCAAGGTTTGCGGTGCGACTGGTGTAGCAGAATACTCTATGGCAGCGCGGGATGCTATGATTGCTCACGCGACAGGAGGCCACCTCCACATCCAACACCTTTCTAAAGCTGAGAGTGTGAAGGTAGTTGAGTTTGCCCAAGCAATTGGCGCTCCTGTGACAGCAGAAGTAGCTCCTCAGCATTTTTCTAAGACGGAAGACCTCTTGTTGTCTAAGGGAAGCAATGCCAAGATGAATCCGCCTCTTCGTCGGGAAGAGGACCGTCGTGCAGTCATCGAAGGCTTGAAGTCAGGAGTCATTACCGTAATCGCAACGGACCACGCACCCCATCATGCGGATGAAAAGAACGTAGCCGATATCACCAAGGCTCCTTCCGGCATGACAGGATTAGAGACCTCTCTATCGCTTGGTTTGACCTATTTGGTCCATGCAGGAGAGCTCGGCTTGATGGAACTCTTAGAAAAAATGACCTATAATCCTGCTAAATTATATAACTTTGAAGCGGGCTATTTGGAAGTCGGTGGCCCAGCGGATATTGTGATCTTTGATCCGACTGCTGACCGTCTGGTGTCTGATCATTTTGCTTCCAAGGCAGCCAATTCCCCATTCGTCGGTGAATCCCTCAAGGGACAGGTGGCTTATACCATCTGCCAGGGAAAGATTGTCTACCAAGCCTAAACTGAACTAAAAGAGAATCAAGAAAACTAAATTAACGGCTGGACGAATGAGGAGTATATGAACAGTAGAAAAATACTAGAGATGATCTTGTATTGTTTGGTCACTTTTCTGGTCTGCTTTTTTCTGGTCAATTGGCTCCTTCCTTCGGCAGAACCAGTGATGACCAAACCATCTGCAAGTGCCAAAAAAAAGAAAGTCACCTATGTAGCGATTGGGGATTCCTTGACCAAAGGCGTAGGAGATAGCACCAATCAAGGAGGCTTTGTTCCTCTTCTTGCTCAGAGTTTGACCAATGAAACAGGTCTTGAATTCAAAGCGATCAACTATGGTGTCTCTGGCAATACGAGCAGTCAAATTTTGTCACGTATGCAGGAGAAAAAGGAGATTCGAAAGGACCTGAAGCAAGCTCAGTTACTGACCATTACTGTCGGGGGCAATGATCTGCGAAAGGCCATTCTTGAGGATACCAGTAACTTAGATCTGGACCGCTTCGAAAAAGCATCGAAGACTTACGAGAAAAATCTCAAACAGATCATCGAATTGGCCCGAAAGGACAATCCAGATCTGCCCGTTTACGTGGTGGGCATCTATAATCCCTTGTATCTCAACTTCCCCGATCTAACGGAATTGCAGACCCTTGTCGATCAGTGGAACCAAAGAACGGAGGAGATCCTCTCTGCCTATCAAGGCGTCTACTTTGTTCCAATCAATGACCTCCTCTATAAGGGCATTGATGGCAAGAGTGGGGTGACAGAATCCGAATTAGGAAAAGAAACTGTGACCAATGATGCCTTGTATGATGAGGATAGTTTCCATCCCAATCATACAGGCTACGAGATCATGAAAGAAGCTGTACTGGAGAAAATACATGCAACTGAGAAAAAATGGTTCGAGTGAAAAGAAGGTTAAGCCACCAACCACAGGACCTCATTTTAAGGAGAGACGAGAGAAAACGCCGATCAACATCTGGAAATGGCTCTTTCTAGGCTTGGTCAGTTTCTTATTCGCTACAAGTCTAGTCATATTGGCTCGCTTCTCAACGGTACGAGAGGATGTCCGCCAACTACAGACTTCTAGCCAAGGAGGAGATGTCAAGATCGGTAGTATGACCACAACAAGGGCTCAACTAAATGAAACCATCAAGGTCATGCTTAAAAGTTATCATTTGAGTGATTATCAACTGTATGCAGACAACCAACAGATGTTACTAGAGGGGAAGATGGACTTTTTAGGAAAGGAGTACCCGCTCTATATCTATTTCCAGCCAAGTAAGCTAGAGGATGGAAGTATCCTCTTGACCCTCAAGGATTTTTCAGTTGGGACCTTGAAACTTCCTAAGAAGACCGTGATGCAGGTGCTGTCTACAAACAAGGATCTACCTGACTTTGTAAAAATTGATAGCAAAGAAGCGACGATCAAGATCGAGCTAGCCAAGATTAAAAACGAGATGGATTTTTATGTCAAGGCTAATACCATTGATCTATACAATGATCAAATCATCTTTGATCTCTACAGGAAAAAATAAGAATAGCAGACGAAAGCAAGAAAGAGACTTTCGTCTTTATTTTGTTTCTATTCAAAAAATTCAGAATATTATAGAAAATTCTTGACATTCTATTTTCCCTATGCTAAAATACTAAACAAGACATTAATCAAAGGAGAAAGTCAAGCATGAAAACAGCTAAGTTTATTCAATTCGCTTTGTTGTTGAGGTACTCGGGCTAGTGCAAAAGCATTAGTCCTGTTTGGCTTACCAAGCGGGAGTAACAAGACATCTCGCTTAGGTAACTGGCGAGATGTTTTTATTTTATTCACTATGTTTAGAAAAGAGGAGACCCTATGCGTAAAGTTGAATTTTTAGATACCAGTCTTCGGGATGGAGAACAGACTCCTGGAGTTAATTTTTCTATCAAAGAAAAGATTGCCATTGCTAAGCAATTGGAAAAGTGGGGCATATCTGCGATTGAAGCGGGCTTTCCA
>CABREZ010000019.1 GCA_902470035.1 uncultured Streptococcus sp.
AAAAGCTGATGAAATCAGCATAGTAGAGCCCACTCAACCACTGCGTCTTGCTCGACAATCCAAAGAGAGTTGAGAGGCTAGGATTTCTATCCCACTCTCTATCCTTGCCAGTGACGGGCGGGGTCAAAGGGAGTTCCCACCTCTTCTGTATCTTGCAATTCGATAATCCCACGTTTTTGTGGAGCATTTGGCAAGTGCAATTCGCGTGGGCTACACATCATGCCAAAGCTCTTTTCTCCACGAAGGGCTCCTGGGAAAATCAAGCTGCCATCTGGCATCATCGCACCTGGTAGAGCTACGATTGTCTTGAGGCCTTCACGCGCATTTGGCGCACCTGCTACGATCTGAACCGTCTTGTCTGGTCCGACAGCCACTTGGCAGATGTTGAGGTGGTCACTATCTGGATGAGCAAGCATTTCAACGATTTGCCCCACGACAAACTTAGGCTCCTTGTCATTGACCAAGACCTCTGCAAATCCTTCAGCTTGTAATTCTTGATTGAGGCGTGCAACCTGCTCATCACTCAAGAAAAGTTGCCCCTTGCCATTAAGTGCAAAGAAAGTCGAAGCCTCAAAAATATTCCAGGCCACTGTTTCTTGCTTGTCTTCACGGTAGACACGGGCTACTTTGCCTTTTCGCTCGACTGCTAACTTGGCATCCCCACTGTTTTTCAAGGTAAGCATTAAAACATCGCCGACTTGTTCTTTATTATAGGTTACAATCATTCTTTCTCTTTCTCCTACTTCAATCCTGCTAAAAATTCTGAAATCTGAGCTTTTGTTTTGCGATCACGATTGACGAAACGCCCCAGCTCCTGATCCTTGTCTAGGACCACTAAACTCGGAATGCCATAGATATCCCAAAGCTTAGACAAGTCTAGATACTGGTCTCGGTCGACCAAAATGAAGGTAAATTCAGGATTTTCTGCTTCAATCTCTGGCAAAAAGGGCTGGATATAGCGGCAATCGCCACACCAATCCGCTGAAAAGAAGAAAACCTTCTTTCCTTCTTGCTCGACGTAGCTAGCTAACTCCTCTAAAGACTGTGGAATGATCATAGTTTTTCCTCTTCATACTGAAGGAGGCCCTCTTCATAGACAAAGCGATAGTGGCGCTCATCTTCAAAAATGAGCCCTCCGACCAGACGTTCTTCGCTTGATTCATAGAGTTCCACATAAAGGGTCGCAATCTTCCCCATATTCTCCATTTGCTCACGGACTTCTGCGACTAACTCTTCTTGCGTCCGCAGACGTTTTTGATCTTTGGCAATTTTATAGGCCCCAAGGGCTAGAGCACTTGCACTAGCTACTGCAAGGCTGGTTAAAATGATTTTTTTTGCTTTCATACCTCATATTGTAACACAAAATACAAGCTGGGACAACGAAGGAGAATAGATCCCCCCATCATGACAATCTGCTTTCATTCCCGTCAACTGCCACTACCATCTCGACTAAAAAAGTGATAAAATAACAATCAGAAAGAAGGTAACTTATGACTGATTTATTTTCTAAAATCAAAGAAGTAACAGAACTTCCTGCCATCTCTGGCCACGAAGCGCCTGTTCGCGATTATCTACGCAAACAGATCACTCCACATGTGGATGAAGTGGTCACAGACGGCTTGGGAAGTATTTTTGGGGTACGCCACTCAGAAGCGACTGATGCTCCTCGCATCATGGTCGCCGGCCATATGGATGAAGTTGGCTTTATGGTCAGTGAGATCAAGGCAGACGGCACCTTCCGCGTGGTTGAAATTGGTGGTTGGAACCCGATGGTGGTCAGCAGCCAACGTTTCACCCTTTTGACCCGCGATGGCCATTCCTACCCTGTCATTTCTGGATCTGTTCCTCCGCATTTGACGCGTGGCGCAAACGGTCCTGCTCTTCCAGCAATCGGGGATATT
Organism: uncultured Streptococcus sp.; assembly: GCA_902470035.1. Taxonomy (GTDB): domain Bacteria; phylum Bacillota; class Bacilli; order Lactobacillales; family Streptococcaceae; genus Streptococcus. The sequence goes on from CABREZ010000019.1 coordinate 1,902, forward strand.
GTCTTTGATGGCGGCTTTGCCAACAAAGAAGAAGCCGAGAGCTTTGGAATCCGTCCAGGCGACACCTTGGTCCCTGAAAGCACTGCAATCTTAACAGCCAATCAGAAAAACATCATCTCCAAAGCTTGGGACAACCGTTATGGGGTCTTGATGGTCAGCGAATTGGCACAAGCCCTCTCTGGACAAGCCCTAGCAAACGAGCTCTATGTCGGAGCGACTGTCCAAGAAGAAGTCGGACTGCGCGGTGCTGGGACTTCTGTGACCAAGTTTGATCCGGAAATCTTCCTGGCTGTTGACTGTTCTCCAGCGGCAGATGTCTACGGAGGCCAAGGGGCCATCGGAGAAGGAACCCTCCTTCGTTTCTTTGACCCAGGTCACCTCATGTTACCAAATATGAAGGATTTCCTCCTCACCACTGCTGAAGAAGCAGGCATCAAGTACCAATACTACTGTGGAAAAGGGGGAACGGATGCTGGAGTGGCCCACTTACGAAGTGGCGGAGTCCCATCTACTACCATCGGAGTCTGTGCGCGCTACATCCACTCTCACCAAACCCTCTATGCCATGGATGACTTCCTTCAAGCCCAATCTTTCCTTCAAGCCTTGGTTAAAAAATTGGATCGTTCAACCGTTGATTTAATTAAGAATTATTAATATTTTCCCAAAATAATTGTTTTAAACCCCCATTTTGGGGTTTTTTTGATATAATACTGAATGAATATTGCAACGGGTGTTCTTTTGCACTCCCCTTTCCTTACGTGGAAGGCGGAGCACCGCTAAAGACCACCCTCGCTTCTTTATTGGAGGTTTAAATGAAGAAACAAGCTTTTAGTTCCGAAAAGTATTTGAATTTGCAACGCGATCACATCCTCGAACGGATCAACCAATTTGATGGTAAGCTCTACCTAGAGTTTGGAGGAAAAATGCTGGAAGATTTCCATGCTGCCCGCGTACTCCCTGGTTATGAACCGGACAATAAAATTAAACTTCTCCAAGAACTCCGTGATCAAGTGGAGATTGTCATTGCCATTAATGCCAGCAACATCGAGCATTCAAAAGCGCGTGGTGACCTAGGAATCTCTTACGACCAAGAGGTCTTCCGCTTAATCGATAAATTCAACGAATTGGGCATCTATGTTGGCTCTGTCGTCATCACTCAATATGCTGGTCAACCTGCTGCAGACCTCTTCCGCAAACAGTTGGAAAAGAATGGTATTGCCTCTTACCTCCACTACCCAATCAAGGGCTACCCAACGGATATGGACCATATCATCTCTCCTGAGGGAATGGGGAAAAACGACTACATTCAGACCAGTCGCAACCTCGTTGTCGTGACGGCTCCTGGTCCTGGTTCTGGTAAATTGGCTACTTGTATGTCCAATATGTACCATGACCAACTGAATGGTATCAAATCTGGTTATGCTAAATTTGAAACCTTCCCAGTTTGGAACCTGCCTTTGCACCACCCAGTGAATTTGGCCTATGAAGCTGCTACTGCAGATCTAGACGATGTCAATATGATTGACCCCTTCCACCTCCAAACCTATGGCGAAACAACGGTCAACTACAACCGGGATATCGAAATCTTCCCTGTCTTGAAGCGGATGTTGGAACGCATCCTCGGAGAATCTCCTTACGCTTCCCCAACAGATATGGGGGTGAACATGGTCGGCTTTGCCATCGTGGACAACGACGCAGCGATTGAAGCCTCTAAGCAAGAAATTATCCGCCGTTACTACCAAACCATTCTAGATGTTAAAGCAGAGCGTGTCGGAAACGGAGCTATTAAGAAAATTGAACTCTTGATGAATGACTTAGGCATTTCACCAAAAGACCGCCAAGTCACCGTCCTTGCCCGTCAAAAAGAGGAAGAAACCGGTGAACCTGCCTTGGCACTAGAATTGCCGAACGGAGAAACCGTGACAGGTAAAACTTCTGACTTATTTGGTCCAACGGCAGCTGTTCTCATCAACGCCATCAAGAAATTGGCCCATATTGATAAAGAAACCAAATTGATTGAGCCAGAATATGTCAAACCAATCCAAGGCTTGAAGATCAACCACTTGGGCAGTCGCAACCCTCGCCTCCACTCAAATGAAATCCTTATCGCCCTCGCCATTACCGCCATGAACCATCCAGAAGCCAATCTTGCCATGCAAGAGTTGGGTCGTTTGAAAGGGAGCGAAGCCCATTCAACAGTGATGTTGACAGACGAAGATAAAAACGTTCTTCGCAAACTGGGCATCCATGTGACCATGGATCCAGTTTACCAATACGATCGCTTGTACCGCAAATAAAGAAAAGCAAGGCTAGACCATTGGTCCTAGCTCCATGTACAAAAAAATCCCCTGAGTGCCTGAACCAGTTGGCACCCAGGGGATTTTTCATAGTTTAATTGGATGGAGAGTTACCTCTCCTTAAAAAGATAGAGGCCCACAATCAGTATCGGGACAAGGAGAAGGGGGTACACTTCTTTTGGCAGTACGTCCGTTTCCAAACTCAACCAAAGGAAAAAAACAGCCAAGACAATCGCAATCAACCATTTTACAAGATAAGATTTCATGGCGCCCTCCTACTCCTAATCTATTTATGCATAGTATACTCCTGCTCAATTAGCCTGTCAAGGTAAAAAAAGTAGTTGACCATTGGATCAACTACCTTTTGTTTCTTTCACAACCTCCCACAGTTGCCGGATCTGTCTTCTTTGGACAGGATCCACAAAGTAAGGGGCAATTTCATTTAAGGATTCTAGGACAAATGCCCGTTCTACCACATACGGATGAGGGAGAATCAAATCTGAACTATAGAGGATCAAATCCTCCATATAAAGGAGATCTAAATCGATGACACGAGGTCCCCATTTGATCTCACGGACCCGGCCCATTTCTAGCTCGATTCCTAGTAAGGTCTCCATCAAGTCTTGGGGCGTAAACCAAGTTTCGACCTCTACGACTTGGTTAAGGAAGCTATCCTGATCGACCCCTCCCCAAGGCGCTGTCTCAATCTGAGAAGAAGTTTGGAGAATCGTAATTCCCTTTTCTTCTAATTTAGATAAGGCCGTCGCCAACTGTTGTTCCTTATCGCCCATATTGGTTCCCAGACCAATAAAGGCCCGTCTTTTTTCTCGTTCAATCGTGACCGAACAAGTATCCAGAGGTAGAGCAACTGGTGCCCAAGGTTTTTTCAACTCGAGTCGAACCTTTTTGACAAAGTCATAGGTCGCAAAAATCTTCTCTACTAGCTGAAAAGCCACTGTCTCAATCAAGTCGATTTTCTCAGCTTGAACCCAGTTTGTCAGTTGCTCAGCTAAGATTCCATAATGGATTGAAGCCGTCAAATCGCCCGTCCGAGCAGACTTTGTCATCTCATAATCGACACAGACATCCAGGACAAAACGCTGCCCCAATTCCTTTTCAGCGGAAAACACACCATGATAAGCATAAATTTCCAAATCTTTGATCCGTAATTGATCCACGATAGTCACCTCAGTTTATCTAGGGATTAGTGTCCCATCAGCTTGTAGGCTTCGTTTTTCAGGTCTTTATCCGTCTCTAACAAGCCACGCGCTACTGTCGTCACAGTAGCTGTCCCTGGTTTGCGCACGCCACGCATGTTCATGCACATGTGCTCTGCTTCCACCCAGACAAGGGCTCCCTGCGCTCCTAGATACTCCATTAAGGCATCCGCGATTTCCACCGTCAAGCGCTCCTGGATTTGAGGCTTTTTAGCATATACTTCCACCGTCCGAGCCAACTTAGAGAGGCCCGCTACGCGTCCATTTGGTATATAGGCAATATGGACCTTGCCATAGAAGGGCAAGAAATGGTGCTCACACATTGAGTGGAAGAAGATATCCTTTTCTACCACCATATTGTTGTCCACAATCTCAAAAGATTTTGATAGGTGGACTTCCGCAGTTTGGTTGAGACCTGCAAAAATCTCTTGGTACATCTTGGCAATGCGTTCTGGTGTTTCTTGCAATCCCTCACGGCTTCCGTCTTCACCGACTGCGTCGATAATCATCTCCACGGCTTCTTGAATTTTCTTTGTATCCATGTCATCTCCTACTGATTTTTTCGATTAGAAAGGCTCTCACCTGAGCCAAAAAGTACAAGGATCCCGTCACTAAGAGGAGATCAGATTGTTGCGATTTTCTTTCTAGATAATGGGTTAAAAATACCTTCCATTCTTGATAAGGCAGACCTTTTTGATGGGATATTTCCTGCATATCTTTTACGGAATAGGCGCGTAAATCCTCAAAAGTCGTCAAGGTTAATTGACTCTTTTCCAATCCGCTCCACAGTTCCAGCATCTCCTCAATCGCCTTGGTCTGGATACAGGTAAACAAGACTTGTTTGTCCAACTGTCCATACCGTTCTTTCATGGTGGCTACAAGAGGGGCTACAGCATGCGGATTATGGGCGCCATCTAGAATGATGAGGGGCTGGGTCGAAATGACTTCTAGGCGCCCCGGCCACTGGACCCCTTCCCAAGCTTGGAGGATTTCTTCTTGACTTAAGAAAGAGAGCCCCTTTTCTTGACAGAAGGTATCGCAGAGAGCCAAGGCCAGCCCAGCATTGTCGACTTGATGAAGTCCCAAGAGCCCCGTCTTTAGTTGCAGTTCTTCCCGATACTGGCTCCGATAACCAAAGATTTCCCCATCAGCCAAAGACGCTTGGTAGCTAACTAAAAAGTCCCGACCTAATAGCTCTACTGGTGCTGATAAGCGGTTCGCCCGCTGCACAATGACTTCTTGAGCTTCCGGTTCCATCCGGCCTAGCAAGACCGGAATCTTCTCCTTGATGATTCCTGCCTTCTCACGCGCAATGGAGGCTACATCCGGCCCTAAGAGAGCTACATGGTCCAGGCCAATCGTCGTGATGGCTGTCAACATAGGCTGACACACATTGGTACTATCGAGACGGCCCCCCATCCCCACTTCCAGAATAACCACATCCGGTTTTTTTGTTGCAAAATAATCAAAAGCGAGGAGGGTCATCAACTCGAACTCAGTTAAGCCCAGTAAGGTCTGATCAGAATTGTTTTTTGCAAGCAACTCCTGATAGAGGGACAGATAAGTCCCTAAATCCTGATCTGAGATAGGAAGCCCATTGATACTGATTTGCTCATGAAAGGAAACTAGATAGGGGGAGGAGAAAACACCAACCCGCAACCCTTTTGCCTCTAACAAAGAACGTAAATGGGCTAGAGTCGATCCTTTTCCATTGGTCCCTGCTAGATGGATTACAGGACAGGCGAGGTGAGGGTTCCCCCTCAAGGCTAGCAAGGCTTCCATCCGCTCCAAGCCAAAATGGGGCTCGGAAGAACGATAAGTGGCTAGCCAACTGAGATCTACTGTCATATCTCTCCTCTTTTCTTTAGCGATATTGTTTCAAATGAAGGTCCTGCGCTTGATCGGCTTGGTAGATCGCACTACCGATAGCTACCGCCATCTTATGGAGGGGGATATCATGCACACGCACAATTTCTACCCCTTGGCTGGCAGCCATACTCGTTAAATGGCTAGAGGCCAAATCCCGATTGTAGAATCCTTCTTTCGTCTCAGGGTTGGTCTCAAATCCCTCTTCTTCCAGAATATTGACCACAAAGCGCTTCCGAGAGACACCTAAAAAGATCGGATAGCCCTTGGCATGGATGGTTTTTAAGTCCTGCAAGAGTTGGAGGTTTTCTCGCTTGGTCAAGCCAAAACCGATCCCAGGATCTAAGAAAAGTTGCTCCTGACTCAATCCTGCTTCCTCTGCCCTCTCAAGGCTCTTGGCAAAGAAGGTCCACATGCAGTCTTTGATAGAGAGACCTTCAAACTGCGCTAACTCTTCCGATGAAAAGGCTGGTTCAAAACCAAAGGTCGGAAAAATCACAGAACTTGGATGATGAGGACGAGCTATTACCGGATTAAACATAAGAATGGCTCCAGCCTGAGCTTCTGCAATCACTCCTGCCATTTGCAGATCACCTAGCAAGCCTGTAATATCATTGACCAAGTCTGCGCCAGCTTCTAGAGATGCACGAGCGACCTCTGACTTCCAAGTATCAACCGAAATCAAGATATCACTCTCTGCTCGAATCGCTTCAATAACTGGCACGACTCGCTGGATTTCTTCCTGAATTTCCACAAAATGACTCCCCGGACGTGTGGACTCCCCACCAATATCCAGTATGCCTGCTCCTTCTGCTATTAACTTTCGAGCTTGCTCGAGAGCTCCTTCTACCGTTTGGTAACGTCCACCATCTGAAAAGGAGTCGGGGGTGACATTGAGGATGCCACATAGAAGTGTCCGATCTTTGCCTAGTTGTCTCCATTCACTCTTTGACATATCTTCCTTCATCTTTCTACAGAAATGCCAACCAAGCATAGAAAAGAGGTTAGAATCTTTCCAACCTCCGAGTTTGTCTCTATCTGCGCCTAGATGCTTCTTTGGTAGCTTACCAAAGCTTCTGAATAAAACCCATTGGTCCTATCATTCTACCATATTTTAAGCGGGAAGAAAAGAAACCAAAATAGTTATCAGAAAGGCAAAGGCATTCATAGTAAGGTGCAATAAAATCGAATATTCTACTCGTTTGTAACGGTAGGCAACCCAAGTCAAGATGAGGGACATTCCACCATAGATGATCCAAGAACCAAGATTACTTGGACCATGCAAATAAGCAAAGACTGCAGCTCCGACTAAATAACCAATTTTTTCATAACCTTTAAAGACTAATCGGGGAACGACTGCCCGACAGATAATTTCTTCTCCTAAAGGCGCCACAACAACAAGAAGCAAACCCATCGCCAGCTGAGGAGCCACCGAAGAAAGCCCCTGAATTGTTTCCTGATTGGCTGTAGTGGTCTCTCCTATATTCCGAAGCACTGTAGCTCCCACAAAATTATTTGCAAGTAGAAGCAAAAAGAAAAGGAAATTTCTTCCAAGATCTCGACCCGAAATCTGTGAAAAATCTGGCCGATCTAAAGGGCTCCACTTCATAAACCACCAAAGGAGACAAACAAGCAGAGTTGTCATTCCCAGGACAAGGGCATTGATCATCAAGTCAGACCAAGCATATTGAATTCCGTAAAACAAAGCCACCATAGGAAGCTGAGTCGCTAAAAATAGGGCTGTCCCGATCAGTAGCCATAAACCATTCGAAATCCATTTCTTTTCCATCCATTTTTTCATTATTTTACCTCTATGTTCAAACTATTTTTCTAGTATACCATAGATATGTAAGCTCGGCAAGCCTGTTGTCTATAGAGCTCATCTAAATGGTTAGCAGATGAAAAAGAGGGGCTAGAAAAGCCACCTCTTTCTGCATGTTTCATTCATTTTATTGCTTATTTTTCAACCGTTCTACATCACGGGCAATGACTAACTCTTCATCTGTTGGAATGACCAAGACTCTCACTTTAGCATCCGCTGTTGAAATATCTCCCTCTGCACCAAAGACGTTCTTTTCTGGATCCACAGCACAGCCAAACCAAGTCATCCCATCAATGACTTGTTCACGGATCGTTTTAGAATTTTCCCCGATACCAGCTGTAAAGACAATGGCATCTGCTCCGTTCAAGACGGCAAAGTATTGACCGATGTATTTCTTAATACGGTCGACAAAAATATCGTTGGCCAAGAGTGCTTTGTCATTCCCACTGCGCATAGCTTCGTGAATATCACGCATATCGCTAGAAAGCTCAGACACCCCTAGAAGACCAGATTCACGGTTCAAGATACGACTGATATCTTCTGGATTTTTGAAATCTTCTGTGTGCTCCATCAAGTAAGGAATAATGGCAGGGTCAATATCCCCTGTACGTGTTCCCATCATGATTCCACCAAGTGGCGTGAAGCCCATAGAAGTATCTACAGAAATCCCTTTATCTACCGCTGTAATAGAAGCACCATTCCCAATGTGGCAGGTGATCAATTTCAACTCTTCGATTGGTTTTCCAAGAAGCTTGGCCGCTTCGTGGGCTACATACTCATGACTGGTTCCATGGGCTCCATATTTACGAACCTTGTTTTCAGTATAATATTTAGTCGGAAGAGGATAACGATAAGCTTTTTCAGGCATTGTTGTATGGAAAGAGGTGTCAAATACAACAACGCTGGTAATATCTGGCAACAATTCTTTGAAGGCACGGATCCCAGCAGCATTGGCAGGGTTGTGCAATGGAGCCAACAAAGAAAGTTCCTCAACCTTTTGAATGACTTCTTCATCTACAAGAGCAGACTCTTTGAAGTACTCACCACCTGCAACGACACGGTGTCCTACTCCAGTGATTTCATCGTAGGAAGCAATAATATTAAAACGAATCAAATCATCAAGTAGAATTTTAACCGCTTGTGTGTGGTTCTCAATATCTAAAACCTGTTTTTCTGCTCGACCATCAAATTTTACTGTAGAAATGGAATCTTTAAGGCCAATTCTCTCAATGAGCCCTTTTGCCAAAACTGTTTCTTCTGGCATTTGGTATAATTGCCATTTCAAACTTGAACTACCTGCATTAATTGCAATTGTTTTCGTCATTTTTTTACCTCTTTAAGCGTTTTCACTCCTATTATAGCAAAATTTTGTTTAAATTTCACTTTCTTTATTCCAGTTTTGAAAACTTTCACGGAATTTCATAACGTCCTCCTGATTTTGCAAATCGGTCAAGGGATAGACAAATGGTTGGATTACCGCTTCTTCTTGCTTGCGGAAAACAAAGATGGTTTTTGCCAGATTGGCTGAACGAAAGAGGTTCTCTGGCAAGGTCACCATGGCCAAGACCTGAGCATAATCCTGCATCCATTTTTTCAACAGTGGGCTCTGCTCACTCGTCAAAAGATCATTCGGAGCTAGAAAAATAGCGACGCCACCCGGTTTTAAGTATTTTAGTGATTGTTCGATCAATAAATGATGGGCATAGGTGTGTCCCTGAGGGGAAGCGACCTGGTAACGACTCGCAATGGCATCATCTGGATAATAACCGACAGGTAAATCGCTGATAATCACATCGCTCTCTTTCAAAACTTGTGGACGAACGGCATCACCTTGGGCAAAATTTACATCCGCCTTCATCACTTCTGCCATACTAGCAGCAAGGTCAATCAAGAGATCATCGATTTCCAAGCCCAAATAATCTAACGAACGCTGACAGTTGTTCATCAAGGTTTGGGCCAAGTTCCCCGTTCCACTCCCAATTTCTAGCACATCCACTTGATCGGAACTAGCCAACTGATCCACTAGAAAGACCAGAAGAAATCCAATCCCATCTGGCGTAAATTGATGATTGGCTTGTAGGGGCTCTGTTTGGGCTGCCTTCATCAAAAGATACTGGAAGGAGCGACGCCACTCTTCCTTGTTCAAGTTCAAGTCCTTCAGCCGCTGGTTGTTTTCCTTTACTAGAGTCAACTCTGTTTGCCCATCCAGATAGATGGCATTCTGCTCCACTAGAGCATCATAAAAGTTGGTCTGCAAATCAGTTTGGATAGTTTGGGTATTTTCTAATAGGTAGCCGTAGGCTTTCTCAATATTTTCGAAATTCATGCTTTCCTCCATCTCTTAATCATATCAAATTTTAAGAGTTTTCGCTATGATTTTCGAAGACCTGATGCTTCTCTTCCTCAGTTGTGGTCGAGTGGTCTGTAGCTGAATCTGGAGCTTGCTTCTGCTTTTCCTTCTTGTCGGTTTTTTTCTTCTCGCTAGGAGGAAGGGCAAAGGTGAAATGGTAGGTCGTGCCATCCTGTAAGTGACTGCTGACCTCAGCAAAGCCCGATTTTTCTTCCAAATCGACTCGGCCAGTTGAGAAAGTCATTGTTTTTTCTTTCCGGTCCCAAGTATCAACAGCCAATTGAGCTTGCGCATAGGCCTGAATCCGGTGCTGACTAGCAAAGAGGATCCGTCTCTCTGCCACTTGCCGATTCAGATAGAACTGAAGCAAAAGACTAAAAACCGCCGACATAAAGAGGGCATAAAGGAGGATTCCGGCCTCAATCTGCTTCTTTTTTATCCTTTTCCACCACACGATAGACCACCTCCCTTTCTAACCCTTCTTCAAAACGCAGTTGAATAGACACCAGATCCCCACTTTTTTCAATCAAGGCAGATTCAACGCCTTCTATCATCGGTTGGTAGCCACGGCCAGTCGCATCTGTCTTTCGGATATCTCCCCCTTTAGCCAATCCAATGGCTATGGGTTTCTGATCCTGAACAAGATAGAGTTTATTGTCTCTGACCCCTTCAAATTGGCTCCGAGATAATTCAATGTCCAGTTGGTCCTGAAACAGCAACCACTCTTCTTGCTTGATGTGACTTTGGTACTGGAGTTCTTGACGCAAGAGGCTTGTCAATCCTTGAAACACCAATAAACCACCACTGATAATGAGCAAGGCAACCAAGGCCTCCAGTAAAGTAAAGGCTGGAAGTTTATTTCTTTTCAACAGCAATCACAACCTTTCCCTCATGATAGACCTTTAAGGATTTGGCCGATTTCTCCACTTGAACACTAACCTGGTTGATGGTCAATTGATCTTGCCTTGTCTGGATCGCCATTTTTGCGACTCGCAAGACTTCTGCTTGTCTCAACTCTTCTAAGCGTTGCTGTCGTGAGTGGCCCAGTTCTCCCAGCACAAGGGTTGTGAGGACGCCAAACATCGCCAGGGCGATCAGTCCTTCTAACAAGAGACTAGCGGGGAGCCGTCGATTTCTTAATTTTTCCATTCCCAATTGCCAACTGATAGGTCACCACCTCTTTCTCTGTCTGAAATTGAATCTTGGTCAAGCTTGAATTGCCTCCTGCTGGATCAAAGGTCAGTTGCTTCTCTCTGATCACTTCCACCCCTTTTGGAAGCGGTAATTCTTGATAGGGACTATGAACTCCAGCATGATCGATGGAAAGAAGAGCTCTCTCCTCTTTTGCAATACTCATCTTTTGCGTCTCCTGATAGACCCGTTCAAATTCCGAGAAAAACAATGTTTCTTCTACCTGTCCAAAGGCTTGATGGACTGACCCAGCTAGTAGCCAACATAGAAGACTGACGATACCTAGAGTTAGTAAGCTCTCTAGAAGGGTGAAAGCCTTAATCTGCAACCGCACGGTGATCACCTGCATTCTTCACATAGTGAGCACGGTAGGCTTCCGCTTGTTTTTGAGTGATTTGTCCTTCTGCGACAAGCTTAGAAAGACTAGCTTTTTCATTCTGATGATTGAGTTCATAAAGCTCAGCCTGGCTCTCCACGACTTTGACGACTGCTCGATTTCCTGTATCCGTTACCGAATCTTTCTGCTTGGTCAAGTTGGGAACAAAGAGTAAGAGAAGAACACTGATAATAAGCAAAACAACTAACATTTCAATCAGTGTAAAAGCTTTTACTTTGAGTGTACGCAATGATTTCATAAAGGAACCTCCAAATTTTCATAAATCGGCAGCAACATGGCTGCATAGAGTAAAACAATCATGAGAGCGACAAAGACAAAGACCAGCGGTTGGACGACATTCATAGCCTTGTTCAAACGATGGAAAAAGCCTGTCCAAGTCTTGTCTGCATAGATCTCCAACTCACTACCGAGTTTGGATTTGGCTTCCCCATATTCAATCATGAGGGCCAGCTCTCGTTTAAAGAAAGGATAGGTCTGAATATGGTCAGAAAAAGAAATCCCCCGAGCCAAGGCTACTTCTAAATCCTGCCCAATCTCTCGAAAGAGACGGGAACGTTGCCCCTGCATCATGGGAAAAATTTGATTCAGCTCCAACCCTTGGGCAATCATGCTCCCCCACTCTCGAGCATAAAAAGCTGTCAGATAATCCTGTAGGAAGGGGCGAAGAAAAGGAAGTCTAGCCAAACATGAAACCAGAGCCAGCCTCTTGGCACGACGGCCTAGGAAGAGGAGAATCAAAACTCCAATCGTCAGCAACACACTCCCTAACAAAACATACTGGGGAAAGACACTGATCAGTCGTGTCGCACCATTTTGACTCTCCAACTGAGGCAAGAGATAGTTTTTCAGACCCAGCATAATCAAGATTAAAAATCCCAACAAGAGCACGGGATAAGTCGCCACCTCAACTAGTTTCTTTCGAACCTGGGTCAGGTTTTCCAGGTAGCTACGGATTTTTTCTAAACTTAAGGTGACATTTCCATGCTGCTCTGCCAGTGCTAATTGAGTCGTTACCTGATCGGAGAAACCTAGATCAGAGAGAATGGCTGACAGGGGCTTTCCGTTGGCAAGCCCGATCTGCATTCTTTCAACAAAATCTGCCTCTACCAAATGGCTCCGACGGAGAAAGTCGATAACCTCTGATAGATGAAAGCCACTACTGTAGAGATTGTGAAATAGCTCAATGACATGCTCTTGCTTAGCAATCGATAATTTTTTCGGCTTGCGCCTGATCCAACTCAATATGTCCCGCTTCATAAAGTGCATCCATTTGCTGGTTCCACTTTTGACTGGAGTAGTTTTGGTAATCTTGGATGACAAAGTCAGTAACACCTCCTCCCTTTATCAAACGTTGGTAACATATCCCTTGAAGGACAATCCGTAACTCCTCCTCACTCACCCCCAACTCCAATAGGCGTTCGTAAACACCTGGAATGCTCTTGGCATGGATGGTGGAAAAGACAGTCACACCGGTCAGACTAGCCCGAATAACTGCACGAGCTGTCTCCGTATCACGGATTTCTCCTATGAGGAGGAGATCCGGGCGATGGCGCAGAGACAGTTTAATCAAGCTATCATAGGTCATTCCAATCGCTTCATTGAGCTGCAATTGCAGCATCTCTTCTTGCTTGATTTCTACCGGATCTTCAATCGACATGACTTGTTGCCCCGAAAATTTCTTCTTGGCCAGGGCATGCATCAGTGTCGTCTTACCAGACCCGACAGGACCTGCAAATAAGTAGAGCCCCCGTTTACTCACCTTCTCTTCTAGCTCTTGAAGTTGGTCGAACCAGAAATGGAGCTCCCGTTCCTCATTGTGGAGCAGACGAATGACCAAACTCTCATATCCCCTATAGTCTCCCACAGTAGACAAGCGTAAGGACAAGACCTTATCCCCTAGAGAATAGTCACAGGATCCCAATTGACTCCGGCGCCTCTCCCCCACATTCATCCCTGCCATAAACTTAAAATGGCTGATGACCGCTACCATTTGTTCTTGCTGATAAGTCTCGACAAAGCGTCGCTCATCCCCAACCCTTAGAAAGAGCTGATAATCTGATGCTCGAGGGACAAAATAAATATCCTGAGCTTCGGCATTCGATGCCATTCGAATTATGGATTGTGCAATTTCTTGAACCATATTTCCTCCTTTCACTATATAATTCGCAAATAAATGACCAACTAGCGCTGGATTTAGAAAAAAGAGCAAAAAAAGAAACCCAACTGCACATTGAATTTCTCTTACTATAAATTATTGGTCTCGTAGTCTAGCTTACATGAGCGATGAGCCGTGTGGGCATTCTCTTTTTCGTAACCTGGACGACTCTTGCTTCTCGGAATCTTCTGATCGTTTTCTAATAAGGCGACTGAATGATATTGTTGCACATATTCCGCACATTCTTCACACCAGCGCTGATCCTCAGGATCCCAAAAAATCGTCATTAAATCACTTCTACTTTTAAATAATGGAGATTGCTCTCTTAAAAGTAACCATTGGCGTTTGTAGTATTTTAGGGCTTCATAATAGTCATCAAAACTCTGACTAGTGACAATGTCCTTCTCCCAATCCTCTAAAAACCACCAGGGTTCGTAATCCCCATACATTTCAATTACTTGATACATATTTCTCTCCGTCCTTTGTATCCAATATTATATATAAAATCCTTTGATAACAAAAGAATTCTGCTTATGAAAGAATAATGTAGTAAATTTCCCGAACATTTTTATAAATTTCTTTCAAAATCTCCCCTTATGGAGGACAGACAGGCTATTTTTTGACACAAACATAAAGAAGCCTTACTGATAATCAGTAAAGCTTCTTTTGGATTAATTTTCTTCCACTACAGCTGATTCAACAATTTCTGTTGCTTCTTCTGTGACTGGAACTTCTTCGATAATTTCGACTTCATTGACTGCTTGTGGTTCCAAGTTACGGTAACGAGCCATACCTGTACCAGCAGGAATAATCTTACCAATGATAACATTTTCCTTGAGTCCAAGAAGATGATCTTTCTTACCGCGGATGGCTGCGTCAGTGAGGACACGAGTTGTTTCCTGGAAGGAAGCCGCTGACAAGAAACTATTGGTTTCAAGGGAGGCCTTGGTGATTCCCATAAGGACTGGACGAGCCGTCGCAGGAACCCCACCAGAAATAACCACATCACGATTGGCATCTGTAAAGTCTGTGATATCCATAAGAGTACCCATGAGAAGGTCTGTATCTCCTGGATCCATAACTCGAACCTTACGGATCATTTGACGTACCATTACCTCGATGTGTTTGTCACCGATTTCAACCCCTTGGCTACGGTATACTTTTTGTACTTCCGCAAGGAGGTAAGTTTCAACAGACAAGACATCACGAACAGCAAGGAGACGTTTTGGTTGGATAGACCCTTCTGTCAATGCCGCACCACGAGAGACTTGATCTCCCACTTCGACTTTCATGCGGGCTGTATAAGGGACAACGTATTCTCCCTCACCTGTCGCACCACGAACAAAGACTTTCTTAGTCCGTGTAGAAGCATCTTCTTCAATGGCTGTAACTTCCCCTTTGACTTCAGTGATAACCGCTTCCCCTTTCGGATTGCGGGCTTCAAAGATTTCTTGGACACGAGGAAGCCCCTGAGTGATATCGGTATTTGAGGCAACCCCACCCGTGTGGAAGGTACGCATTG
>CABREZ010000020.1 GCA_902470035.1 uncultured Streptococcus sp.
GTAGTAGAGCCCACTCAACCACTGCGTCTTGCTCGACAATCCAAAGACAATTGAGAGGCTAGGACTTTTGTCCCAGCCTCATTTTTTTGTTTATTTCTTCCATTCAAAGACGGAAGCTGTTAAATTCTCAACATAGAATGGCCGTTTGTTTCGACTATTTCCAACAAGAAGCTCCAGATGATCTGCGTTCTGGAGATAGAATGGAAGTCCACTGGTGTTAAAGATAACATAATAGTGTTTATCCCAATTTAATTCAAAGACAACGACACCACTGCCCATATTTGCTGTATGCACAAAGACATGTTGGTAGATTTCCTCATAAGATTCAAGCGACAAGGCAGGCAAGGTCTTCTTCAAATGAATCAATTGGCGGACATAGTCGATCGTATCCTTATTAACAGACACCAAATCCCAATCGACTTGGTTGACGGCATCTGGCGCATTATAGGAATTCATGGCCCGTTCTCGGTCTTGAGGAGTCACTTCCCCATCTTCACCCGTTGCAACCAACTTTGTTCGTAAAAACTCTTGTCCGACCTGCATAAAGGCCATCCCTTGGAAGAGGAGATTCATGGCTGTTGCCACTTCTACTTGCTTCTTAATTTTTTCCTGAGAGTCATTTGGATGGACATAAGAAAGTAAATCATAGAGGTTGTAGTTATCATGGGCCTCCACATAGTTGAGGACCTGACTTGGAGTTAGGAAGGATCCCAACTCTGCACTTCCCAGAACGGACCGCGCAATGATGTCTTCTGTAGACTTCCGACTGACATAGCCTCGTTTGATAGAGCCGAAGACTTCAGCTCCCTTAATGGCATCTCGAGAGGTATCATTAAAGAAACCGACTTGGGCCATTTGATAAGCATTGTCCTTTTTGGCCTTATCTTCTGGAGCCAATCCTGTCCCCATATCCCAACCTTCTCCATAGAGGAGGATCCGTGGATCAATCGCGTCCATGGCTTCACGGATTTCATTCATGGTATCCACATCGTGAATCCCCATCAAGTCAAAGCGAAAACCGTCAATCTTATATTCCGTTACCCAATGTGTCAAGGAATCAATCATGAACTTGCGATACATCTCATGCTCACTGGCTGTCTCATTTCCAACACCAGTACCATTTTGGAAGGATCCATCGGGATTCATCCGGTAATAATAATCAGGAACAGTTTTTTGAAAGGCACCATCTTCTGTCGAATAGATATGATTATAAACCACATCCATAACCACTGAGATCCCTGCTTCATGGTAGGCATGAACCATTTCTTTTAACTCGCGCATGGTGGTCTTAGGATCGTGAGGTTTGGTCGAATAACAAGTCTCAGGTGCTGAATGATTCTGTACATCGTAGCCCCAGTTGTAGAGGACATTACCCTCGTCATCATAAGTCTTATAGCGGTCGGTAACTGGTTGCAGTTGCACCACATTGACCCCTAATTCCTTGATGTAATCAAAAGCAGTAGCATCGCCCTGGGAGTTCTTAGTCCCGGTCTGGTAAGCCCCTCTATAGGTTCCACGATAGGCTTCATCCACACCGGAAGTTGGAGAAATGGTCAAATCCCGGACATGCATTTCATAGATAACCGCCTGACAGGGATTATCCAGCCGCCAGTCAGCTTTCTCATAAGCTTCTGTATGAAAGGCAGGGAAGATACGATCATGATGGGATAGAATGGCTGATTTTTTCCCATTTTCACTGGTAGCAATCGTATAAGGATCACGCGCAACCTCTGTGTGGTAATCAAAATAAACCTTATACTGATAGGCTAGTCCACTGAGGTTTCCCATGACATCCGCATACCAGACACCACAGTTATTGCGAACATGGTCGCTAGATTCTCTCTGACCACGAACCATTGGGACAATCTTCCAGATCTTGCTGTCATTAGCAACAGAATCATAGATGAGGAGGTCTACTTTATTGGCAGTAGGTGCCCAGATTTTAAAGCGGTAATCATCATCCTGTTGGCGATAGCCCAACCATCCTTGGTATCCCCATTTGGCATCAAATTCCTGGTAATGAGTCGCCATATCAAAAGCGTGTGGCTTCCGACGGCTATATTCATGACTCGTCATTGCAGCCTGCAAGGAATAATAGACTGTATCATCTCCTTTGATTAACCAGACTTCTCGCACATGCCCTTCAGGCAAAAGCTCAATATGGTATTCGTCTGACTGACTGATCCAGTTACCTTCCTTGATGATGACATGGCCAAACCGTTGAGGTGTCTCACAGTTATAAACTAAGAGCCCTTCAACTCCAAAATAATCGAGCTTGGAGAAGGACACTTCCTCTCCCCAAACTCCTTCATGCCACTTCCACATATCACGTGCAAAATAATCGCCTACAGGATGATGGTAGTGGATTTTAACTTGATACTGATGCATCTTATTGTATTTCCTATTTCCTAACTAAGAAGAAACTAACATTGCCCACTCTCAGCAATGATTCTCCATTATTCTTCTGATTTATATTCCGAATGGACCAAGGCATCGTCATTAATTTCATCGATGTTGGCAAAAAATTCTAAGTGATTGTGGAAGACTTCCAGTTCCACCGGTGTATCTCCACCGTATTCACCATCTAAATTGATCTTAAACTCTTCTTTCTGATCCAAAACTTCAATCTTCAATTTAGAGGTTTTGAGGTATTCAATATTTGAATCATTGACATGTTTTCCACCATTGACAGCTTGCATAATCAAAGACAACATATCAAATAATTTAGCGGTTTTCACTAAAATTAAAGTGAAATTTCCATCATCAAGTTTAGCATCTGGTGCCACACTTTCAAAGCCACCAATCGAATTGGTCAAAGCTACGAACACAAGAGAAACTGGTCCAACATAGACCCCATTGTCGTGTTCAATTCGTACCTTGCGAGTTTTATTTTTGGGGAACTTCTTCACCGCTTCGGCCACATAAGCAAAATAGCCATAACGCGACTTCACCTCACTCGGCACACTAAAGGTCAATTCAGACAAAGTACCCGCAGCAGCAATATTGATAAAATATTTACTGCCATAAGCACGGCCAATATCCATTTGAATGGTTTGATTCTTCTCAATGATCCGTGCAGCTGCAACTGGATCCCCCATTGGAATCTTCAGAGCACGCGCGTAATCATTGGTTGTTCCCGTAGGGATAAAAGCCATTTTTGGACGGTGCTCAAGACTAGCAACCCCGTTGACCACCTCATTAATGGTCCCATCTCCCCCAGCAGCAATGATCAAATCAAAACCGGCTTTTGCAGCCCGTTCTGCTTCTAATTGAGCTGATAAGGGCTCAGGAGTGGTCTGATAGGCACTTGTTTCGTAGCCCACATCTTCTAACACATCCAACACTTCTGCGATATTCTTTTTAATGATTTCCTGACCAGAGGTCGGATTATAAATCACTCGTGCTTTTTTAATCTTATTTTCCATACATGCCTCTATAAACTTTCAAGCCAAGCTTCATCCTGTATTTCAATCGATAATTCCTGCGCTTTGCTTAATTTACTTCCCGCATCGCTACCTGCAACTAATAGGTCTGTATTCTTGGACACGGAGCCTGTGACTTTTGCCCCTAAGGCTTCTAATTTAGCCTTAGCTTCAGAACGTGTTAGACGTTCCAGTTTACCTGTTAAGACAACTGTTTTACCAGACAATGGTGCATCTGCTGCTACCTTTTGTCCCAGGTAATCTAAGTTTACCCCAGCATCCTTAAGCTCTTCTAAAAGAAGTTGAGAACCTTCCTGAGCAAAATAACGCTTAAGACTTTCGGCAACCACCATTCCTAAACTGTCTATCGCTGCAATACTTTCTACTTCTGCTTCTGCTAAAGCTGGAATGGAATGAAACTCTTGGAGCAAGAGCTGGCTAGCCTTACTTCCTACATGACGAATTCCCAGTCCAAACAATAGTTTTTCAGCAGAATTCCCCTTAGACGCCTGAATAGAATCAATTAACTTCTGGGCAGATTTTTCTTTAAAACCTTCTAATTGCAAAAGTTCTTCAACTGTCAGACGGTATATGCCTGCCACATCCTGTACTAATTCTTTGGCAAACAGTTTTTCAACCACAGCTGGCCCCAACCCTGTTATATTCATGGCATCCCGGCTGGCAAAATGGGCAAGCCCTTCTTTTATTTGAGCAGGACAACGGGGATTGATACAACGCAAGGCCACTTCATCTTCAAAATGAAGGAGTTTACTCTGACAACTTGGACAGTGACTAGGTATCTCTAATCTCTCTTCTGATACGCGCTTATCCACGACAACCCGCAAGACAGCTGGAATAATATCCCCTGCTTTATAGACAATGACGGTATCGTCTTTGCGAATATCTTTCTCAGCAATGTAATCTACATTATGAAGGGTAGCCCGACTGACAGTCGTCCCTGCTAACTGAACGGGAGTTAAATTAGCAGTTGGTGTCACCACTCCTGTCCGACCAACTGTCCAATCAACTGACAAGAGTTTTGCTTCCTTCTCCTCAGCTGGGAATTTGTATGCCACTGCCCATTTGGGAGCCTTGACGGTAAAGCCTAGTTCTTCCTGAATAGCTAGATCATTCACCTTAATCACGACCCCATCGATATCATAAGGAAGTTGGTCACGCATGGCTGCCACTTCTTGAATATAGGCCCAGACTTGCTCGATACTAGTCGCTGTCTTGTGATGAGGATTGACAACAAAACCGAGTCGTTCTAATTTAGCTAAGACCTTCTCTTGACTCGTTTGGTCAGTTGGACTCGCTTCTTGATAGAGGAAGGTCGCGAGTTTTCGCTCCGCAACAATCTTCGTATCCAACTGTCTAAGAGTACCAGCTGCTGCATTCCGAGGATTCGCAAACTCTGCTTCCCCATTTTCTTGGCGAGACAAGTTAACAGCATCAAAAGATGCACGGGGCATATAACATTCTCCGCGTACTGTTAAGGTAAGAGGTTCTGGCAAGACTAGAGGAATATCGCGAACGCGCTTAAGGTTCTCAGTGATATTTTCTCCAATGCTCCCATCCCCTCGTGTAGCACCCGTTTCAAGGACTCCTTCGACATAAGAAAGTGAAATAGACAGGCCATCAATTTTTAATTCACATACATAGGTGACAGCAGGGAATTCTTTGCGAACCCGTTGATCAAAGACAACTAATTCTTCATAAGAAAAGGCGTCCTGCAAGCTGTAAAGTGGGTAAGTATGCTGGTATTTTTCAAACCCTTTAAGAATCGTTCCTCCGACCCGATGGGTTGGGCTGTTGGGCTGGACCAACTCCGGATGGGCTTCCTCTAACGCGACCAATTCCCGATAGAGTTTGTCGTACTCATAATCCGATACGGACGGAGCATCTTTTGTATAATATTCTTCTGCATAGTGATTCAGGAGTGTCACTAGCTCTTTCATTCTGGTTTCCATACCCCTATTTTACCATAAAAACGCTTTACTGGGGCCTTTCTGACTACTTCACTAGCAAAAAAATATCGTTTTTAAGAATGAATCGGATGAGGCCATGGCATCAAAAAAAGAGGCTGGGACAAAAGTCCTAGCCTCTCAATTGTCTTTGGATTATCGAGCAAGACGCAGTGGTTGAGTGGGCTCTACTACGCTGATTTCATCAGCTTTTACAGCCCTACTCAACTGTGCGGAGGTGGGACGACGAAATCGAATTCTAACGAATTTCCAATTTCTGTCCCACTCTCTAGTAGATTATTGAGTCAAATCAATTCGTTGGGAAATCTTTTTGATCAAAATAGCTCCGACAATCAGGGAAGCAAATTCACCCAAACCAGTTGTCAACCAATTCAAGAAGAATGGTGTTTTGTTTAAGATATGCAATTCTAAGGCAATCGTAAACATAGAGAGGGCAAAGAAAATTGAGAATAAGAAATGATCCTTGCGAATCCATCCATTAAAGAGATCTGTCTTTTCATAGCGTTTAAAGAGATATACTCCAAGTGTAACGAAGACCAAAGTAGATCCACCACCAACGACCACGTCGACAATCCCATAACTCAAGAAGTTAGAAATCATACATCCAATGGTAACTGACCAAATGTATTTTCGATTGTAGAAAGCCATGAAGTTGAGCATTTCAGAAATACGGAATTGGATCTCATTGCTTCCGATGGCATTCAATGGGGGCGTAATGGTCAAGGCCACATAGAGAGCTGCAACCAGGGCAATCTGTGCCAAGTCACGAACAGTATAGTTTTTCATCGTTTTCTCCTTTAGCGGTTTTACCGCGTCTAATATGCTTGGTGAAAGAAGCTAAGCACCAAGGGTTGATCTTTGCCAATGACCCAAACTAATAGATTTCAAAGCAACAAATCAACTTTATAAGTATAGCATAAATAAGGAAATTATGATAGACTAATTGTATGAAAAAACTACTTAATCGAATCTTTGATAATGAAATTTTAGCCTACCTGATCTTTGGTGTTGCTACAACGATTGTATCTGTTGCTACTCGGCTGATTGTTTTCCAACTGACAGACCAGGAACAGCTAGCTACCTTGATTGGAAATATTGCAGGAATTCTTTTTGCCTTTGCTACCAATGATACTATTGTCTTTAAACAAGAAAGAAAAGGCTGGATGAAACGGTTGATTGTTTTCTCTTTTGCTAGAATGGGAACTCTGGTGCTGGACCTCTTGATGACCACTATCTTTGTAACCCAGTATCCGCAAATCATTGGTCAGTTCGTCAATATGAATAGGACTGCTATCAATACCATCGAAACGTTTGCCGCCCAATTTATGATTGTCATTTTGAACTATGTTTTCAGTAAACTTTTTGTCTTCCGAAATAAGAAGTAAGTTCCAAATAACTAAGAAAAACCGTCAGAGCTCTTTTGGTCTCAGACGGTATTTTTTTATACTTCTAGGCTAGTTACTTGGGCGCTTACATAATAAATCTTACCTTCCACACCAAAATAGTCCTTGACCAAGCCTTTTAATTCGTTCATCGCTTCTTTGGCCCGTTCTGCTTGCTCTTCAGTCACTGCTTCCATCACAAGAATAGCCTGTCTGGTCTCCTCTGTCAGCATGGTTCTTTGAGCTTCTCTCCAATTCAAACAACGACAAACAGCCCCTTCTTGGTCATAATAAATGATCTCTTCAGGTAAAGCAGGAGCGTCTTCCTCAGCTCCTAGCGGGAAGAATGGCTCTCCCCCTTTGGCTTTTCCTAAAGATAAGCTTCCAGCTAACTTTTCCATATCTTCACCACCACAGGGGATAGCATAAGCAAGAGATACACTATTGTAGAGATCAACTAGCGGATTAATGGGATAAAACTCCCGTCCTTGCGACACACGTTTCAATAAGGCTTCAATGGAAGAACGAGCTCCTTTTTTGGTCTTAAATTTAGTAAAAGCCTGACGCCATTCCTGAACGACTTGACTGGCAGTGAACTGATCTTCATCAATGAAGACTTTTGATCGTGCAACTCCCTTGTCGAGCAGATCCTTAAAATAAGAATCCTTGCTCTCGTCAACATGATTGTCGATACCTTCTACTGTCATCACCACTACTTGTGCTTGGGGAAACAAATCCCAAAATGCTTGATCTACTGTAAATATCATTTCTTTTCCTCACTATAGTTTCTTTTTTGACCTTTTTTCACTAGCTCCCAATCCGCTGCTACGTTTTCTCTCATTTTAGCAAGCCATTTCTCTAATTGAAGGATTTCTGCCTTTGAAAAACCTTTTAAGGCAGTCTTCTCAGAATAAGCATGCTCAGCAAGGATAAAAGGATAAAGCTTTTGTCCCTTTTCCGTTAGGATCCATTTTTTTATCTTTTGATTTAAAGGATCAGTTAATTCTCGGATGAGACCTTTATCAGCTAATTTTTTAACAGAGCGGGCTACTGTTGAGCGATCCACTTTTAGTAAATCGGATAACTCCTCTTGAATGATTCCTGGTTGCTCCCCGATTCGTACTAAATATAGGTATTGGCCTCTTGCCAGTTCCAAATCTCGGAACTCAATATTGGCAATCGAATCTAAGGATCGGGCTATGATGCCAATCTCTCTCAGAACCTTCATCTGCTCCTCCTTTCCTTTATAAGGAGTCTATCACATTTTTATTGCAATTGCAACAATATACTCAAAAAAATAAAAAGCCGGCTAAAAACCGGCTTGTTCCTATTTTATTCTTTAACATCAGTCCTGATTTTTTCTCACATTTTTAAGATGGAAACGACGCTTGAGTGAAGCTTCCTTTTGGTGAAAAGCTACTTGAGATGATTTGTACTTGGCTACCACATCCCCATCTTTTGTTTCGAATCGTGCTTCAATCGCATATTGAATACTAGCGTTTAAGATACAACCAATAATCAACACCTTCGCTACTAAAATAAACCAGAACATAATAACCGCTAAGAGGACCGACCCGAAGAAACGTGCATCTAAGAAATTCGTGATATAGTGGTCGACATATTTCCAGAAAATATTCAGGGTCAAATAAAGAACTGCTGTTACAAAGATAGCTCCCGGAAAGACATATCGAAACTTTGGAATTTTGATATTGGGTAGCGTGTAATAGAGCAAGAGCAAGGTCAAAAAGAGAAGAACGTAAACCGAAGGTCCTGAAATATTTAGAAGACGCAGGTAGATACTTTCATCAAACTTGAAAATCTCATAGACCGAACGAATAATCATCCGTCCAAACATAGTCAAAACCAGAGATAGACCGAACAGACCTTGCAGAGCAAAACTAATCAAAATACTGAAGATTCTCGCCCAGATAATCCCTCTCTCCTTCTCCACTCCATAACTTTTATTGAAGGCCTTTTGCAGGTATGCAATACACTGTGAAGAGACCCATAAAGCAGAGATAATGGAGAAACTCAGCAAACCAGTAGAAGGCTTAGTAAGCACTGATGAAATAACTTGCAAAACAATCCGGTACATGGAAGCAGGTAATACTTCTCGTAAAGTTAGCAAAATCTGAGTCGGACGAATCTGAAAGTAAGGGAGGATATTGGCTGCAATCAACAATAAAGGAAGAATCGAAATCAATAAATAATAGGCTACAGCTATACTCGTGATATCCGATTCAGAGGCCATATAAAATCGCAAGAACCCCTTAATAAATGGTCGTTGGCCTAGCCATTTGAAAAACTTTTTCATATTTTTCCTCCCCTAAACAAAGTCATAAAAAGAGAAAAGAGCGAAACCGTTATTTATCTTCAGCTCCATTCTTTCCTCTCTACTTGTTTTAATAGGTTCCTTCTTCGCCTTGACTGGTCAAAATAACCGGTCCATCTTTAGTAATCACAAACTGATGTTCGTACTGACAAGAAAGTCCACCGTCAAGGGTTTTGTGGGCCCAACCTGTCTTCATATCGGTATCGATTTCCCAAGTTCCGGTATTAATCATTGGTTCAATGGTGAGTACCATCCCTTCACGTAAGCGCAAGCCACGTCCTGCACGTCCGTAGTGAGGCACCATTGGTTCTTCATGCATTGTTGGTCCTACACCGTGACCGACCAAATCTCGAACCACGCCATAGCCCTTGCTTTCAGCATATTCTTGAATAGCGGCTCCGATATCTCCTAGACGATTTCCGACAACGGCTTGTTCAATCCCCTTGTAAAGACATTCCTTGGTCACATCCATGAGGTCTTTAACTTCTTGAGATACATTTCCTACTGCATAAGCCCAGCAAGAATCCGCCAAACCACCAGAGTAGTTTTCTGTATACTTTTTCACCTGCGCGACATTGTCAAAGTCTAATTCTGAGACATCAACAACAGACTTATCTAAGGGCTCTGACAAGACCATATCTACCTTTAAGAGGTCCCCATCTTTTAACATATAGTGGCGAGGAAAGGCATGAGCCACTTCATCATTGATCCCACAACAAGTCGCATAGGGATAGTCCATCAAGCTTCCTTCAACACCAATCTGAAGGGGCAAGACATTGGCTTCTTTACAGCGACGTCGAACATACTCTTCTACTTCCCAAAGATCAAGACCTGGTTTGATCAAATCCCGAAGGCCAATATGGATACTAGCAAGAAACTCCCCTGCACGGTCCATGGCTTCAATTTCACGCTGTGATTTCAATGTAATCATCTATTTCCTACTTCCATTCTAATTAATTTTCAAAGTGACGGTGGCCTTCGTGACCAACTGCAGATTCAAATACAAATCAAAATCTATAATAGCCGATCGTCTTGTCTGACGAACGATGCGCGTTTCAATCCGTAAGGTATCGTCCACTTGAACAGCTTGAAGATAATAGACCAACAGTTGTTCAATAATTAAATTTTTCCCAGAATTCATCATGAGTTGGCGAGTGACCGTTGTTAGAACTTCAGTGAGCACGCCATTCGAGAGAACGCCACTCTTTTCTAACATACTCGGTTCAACCGTTAATTCAAAATGATTGGCTTGCAGAACTACTTTTTGACTGATTTGTTCACTAAAGGTTGGCAAGCCCGACAATTGCTCCTTGCTCATCCGGTCCATGACCGCACGACGGGTAATAACTCCTAGAAGGGTCTGATTGCTGCGAATAACAGGGATCATCTCAAAATCTTCTGCAATCATGCGTTGACTGACATTGGCAATACTAGAGGATAGGTTTGTCGTAAAGACGCTTCGTGACATGACCTTGTCCAGAGTTGTCTGGGGTGTCTTATCTCCAGCATCCCGCATAGTCACCACTCCAACAACCATTTGGTGTTGATTGACGACAGGAAAGCGACTAAATCGGCTCTTTCTTACCAAATCTAGATAGTCACGTACGGTATCCGTTTCCCGTAAAAAACCATATTCATGCATGGGGGAATAGACTTGTTCGACCGTTAAAATATCTGTTTTGATTTGCATGTTGGCGAGAGCACGATTGATCATGGTCGCCACAGTATAGGTATCATGCTTGGTACGTAAGATAGGGGTTTGGCCACTGCGACCTAGTTCCAAAATAGAAGGATCGACGTCGAAACCACCCGTTACAAGAACAGCATTGTCGTGTTTGAGGGCCAGACGCTGGATATTGGTCCGGTCTCCGACAATGAGGAGCCCACCTTCAGAGACATAGTCTAAAATATGCTCTTCAGTCATGGCACCAATATAAAATTTGTTGAACTCGCGTTCCAGTCCTTCTTTACCTGCTAAGACTTCCGAACCGGTTATTTCTACAATCTCTCGAAAAGTCAGATGTTCCAGGACAGCCTTTTTGGACTTAACACGAACAGTCCCACTACGAGGTCTCGTCTCAACAATTCCACGATTTTCGGCTTCTTTAATGGCCCGATAGGCGGTCCCATCACTCACCTGCAAATAGTTCGAGATACTCCTCACACTGACACGCTTGCCAATTGGTAGTTTCTCCAAATAATCTAAGATCGCTTGGTGTTTACTCATTGAGATCTCCTCTATCTATGCAGAACTCGTAATAATCTCGCATCTTTCGGGTATAACGGTCACTTCCCTTGAATTGACGTTTCAAGCTATAACCCGCATGCAAAGCCACCTGTTGGCTGGCTATATTTTCAACATGGGTAATAATTCGGACTTGCTTGAGATGAAATTCCTGGAAGGACAAGAAGGTCATTTCTTTGACAACCTCTGTCATGAGGCCTTTGCCCCAATAATCCTTGTGTAAGAAATAACCAAGCTCTGCTTCTTTCTTAATTTCATCCAATTTTTCAAATTTAATTGATCCAATCACACGGCCAGTTTCCTTGTCACAAATCGCCCATATTCCTAAAGGATTCTTTAAAAAATAATTCGCCAAGACATACTGGCATTCCTCTAGGGACGTTTGTGCTGGGAAAATAAAAGGCAAATTCTCTGGATTGGAGGATATGGTATAAAAGTCAGCGGCATCACTATATAGAAAGGGCCTCAAGAAGAGGCGCTCTGTTTCAAAACATGAAAATGCTGCTAGTTGCGTCCAAATGTTCATAAAAATCGTTCATTATGCTTCATCAATCAGCTCGATGTCAGCTCCCAATTGTTGCAATTTTTCAATAATATGCGAATAGCCGCGAAGGATAAACTCAATATTGGTAATCTCCGTTCTACCCTGAGCCATCAATCCAGCAATCACCAAGGCAGCGCCTGCACGCAAGTCTGTCGCCTTAACTGGAGCCCCCGTTAATTGATTTGGTCCTTGATAGACAATACGATCACTAACTGTTTCAATCGTGGCTCCCATCCGCATCAGTTCAGCCACATGGTTGACCCGCTTTTGATAAATAGTATCTACGATGCTTCCCTTTCCATTAGCGGTCAAAAGCAAAGGAGTCAAGGGTTGTTGCAAATCCGTTGCGAATCCAGGGTAAGGAGAGGTTTTAATATGAACTGCTTTCAGATTTTCCTGCTTTTCAACAAACACACTATCCTCAGAAATGATCATCCGAACGCCCATTTCTTCAAGCTTAGCGATAAAGCTTTCTAGGTGTTCGTAGAGGACATTCGTAATTTGAATCCCTTCTCCCACAGCTGCAGCAAGAGCAATATAAGTCCCTGCTTCGATGCGATCAGGGATCACTTGGTGACGCGTCCCGTGGAGATAGTCCACTCCTTCAATGGTAATGATATCTGTACCTGCTCCACGAATGTGTGCCCCCATATTATTGAGAAGGGTCACGACGTCAATGATCTCAGGTTCACGAGCAGCATTTTCAATAACGGTACGACCTTCCGCCTTGACAGCAGCTAGAATGGTATTAATCGTTGCTCCAACGCTAACCGTATCCATATAGATCGCTGCGCCACGGAGACGCTCTCCATTTGTGGAAAGGTTCATACTAGAACCATCCATGGTCATCTTAGCACCCATCGCCTCAAAAGCTTTTAAATGCAAATCAATTGGACGCGGACCTAGGTCACATCCACCTGGTAGACCGACAGTTGCCTGACCATAACGTCCCAAAAGACTTCCGTAGAAATAGTAAGAAGCTCGAAGGCTATTGATCTTTCCAAATGGCATTGGCATATCTTGTACACCACGTGGATCGATGACAAGGGTCTCCCCATCTCGCTCCACTTTTGCCCCCATGAGGGTCATAATATCAATCAGGCTAGCCACATCGGAAATATCTGGAACACCATCAAGGGTCACAATTTCGTCTGCTAAAATAGTCGCTGGAATGAGGGCTACCACGCTATTTTTGGCACCACTAATGGTCACCTCACCTTTTAAAGGGCGACCACCATTAATAATAATTTTTTTCATGTTAATTTATACAAGCTCTTTCAATCATTCGGTAAAAATTACCGCATCTATTATATCATAAAAACGCTTCATTTTCCACTACTTCTTATCTTTTGATACCCAGTTCCAATCCCTAGAAAATCTCAAATATATGTTTTACTATTTTTTTATATTTTTAGAACCTTTCCTATTTTATTTATGTTGTTTGTAAATTGGCTGTAAGTGTTGTCACTTCTTTATAATCAAAAAAGGAGTCCTTTTCGGACCGCCTTTTCTGAGTTTATTTCACTTCATTTCCTAGTTCATATTTACTGCCTTTTAGAGCTCGACTCAAGGCCCATTTCCAAGGTTTCCCTTCAATGGTTACTTGTTTTTTCTCTAAATCAACTTTTACTTCTTCTACACCTTTTACAGCAGATAGTTTTTCAGTGACAGCATTGGCACAACCTTGGCATTTCATTCCTGTAATTTCATATGTTTTTGACATGATTCTTTCCTTTCTTTTGCATGAGGAGATGATTTTTCTCCTAGTTTTTACAATTTTTTTCTCTTTAATCTTAGAGCATTGACGACGACGGATACCGAACTAAAACTCATGGCTAGACCTGCTAACATCGGGTTTAAGAGCGGACCACCAAAGAGATAGAGAAGACCCATCGCCACCGGAATAGCTAAAACATTGTAGATAAAGGCCCAGAACAAGTTTTCCTTGATGGTTTTAATCGTATAGCGACTGATTTCCAAAGACCGGACAACATCCATCAATTGCGGTTTCATGACGACGATATCCGCACTTTCCATGGCAATATCTGTCCCAGATCCCATGGCAATCCCGATATCAGCAGTTGCAAGAGCCGGTGCATCATTGATTCCATCTCCAACCATAATCACAGACTTGCCTTCTGCTTGCAATGTTTGGATCACCCGTGATTTTTCTTGAGGAAGGACTTGACTGATGACCTGCTGGATTCCAGCCTTCTTAGCAATGGCTTGAGCAGTCCGTTCATTATCCCCAGTCAGCATGATGACCTTCTTGCCCATTTTTTCTAGACTAGCAACCATTTCTAAACTATCTTCCTTGATGCGGTCTGCTACGCCAAATAGGGCCATGAGTTGTTCATCTTCAGCCAAGAAAATCGGGGTTTGTCCATCCTGGGTCAAGACTTCCAAGTCAGCCTTGGCAAGATGAATATCGACCCCTTCCTCTTCCATGAGCGCTTGATTCCCAGCCAGATAAACCTGCCCAGCATAGCTAGCTGTAAGGCCTCTTCCTGTTAAGCTAGAGAAGTTTTCCATCTCTAATAAGACTACCGCCGCTTCCTTGGCAGCATCTAGAATAGCTTGTCCTAGTGGATGCTCGGACTTGGCTTCCAGAGAGGCTAGTATTTGTAAGGCATTCACAGCTTGTCCATAAGTATAAGAAGAAGACAACTGAGGCTTTCCTTGAGTGATGGTCCCCGTTTTATCGAAGACCAAGACTTGTGCTTGATGAGCTAACTCAAGGACATCCCCTCTCTTATAGAGGATCCCATGCTCTGCCCCTAATCCTGTCCCCACCATAATGGCTGTCGGAGTAGCCAAGCCTAGGGCACATGGACAGGCAATGACCAAGACACTGATCGTTACCGTCATAGCAAAAGTGAAGGTTTCACCCATGATAAAATACCAAAAGAGACCAGATAAGAGGGCAATCCCCATAACTACAGGGACAAAAACTCCTGCCACTTGATCAGCAATCTTAGCGATTGGCGCTTTGGTTTGTTGGGCATCTTCCACCAGCTGAATGATTTGTGCTAGCAAGGTATCCCGACCAACTTTTTCAGCCTGATAGACCAAGCTTCCTTGACCATTGATGGAACCAGCGTAAACTGGACTCCCTTCAGTTTTTTGGATGGGGATTGATTCACCCGTCAGCATGCTTTCATCAATGGCTGATTGTCCGGAAACCACTTGACCATCAACGGCTATTTTTTCACCTGGCTTGACCAGAATTTGATCTCCAATGACCAAGTCTTCTACTGGCAGTTTCACTTCCTTTCCATCACGTAGGACCGTTGCCTCTTTAGCCGCCAGATGCATGAGCTTTTTGATGGCTTGAGAAGTACGTCCTTTGGACAGGGTTTCAAAATATTTACCCAGAGTAATCAGAGTCAGAATCACGGCTACAGACTCAAAGTAAAGCTGATGAACATGATGATGATGACCAATCAAGATATGATAAGTCCCATAAAGACTATAAAGAAAGGCTGCACTAGTCGCTAAAGCCACCAAAGCATCCATATTGGGATGGCCTTTTAGAAGGGTCCGGAAGCCATTTCGATAAAAGGCTCGTCCGAAGATCATCACAGGAATAGTCAAGAACAAAAGAACAAGAGTATAAGCCACAGGTGCTCGATCAGGTGAAACAAATGCAGGTGCTGGTAGGCCAATCATGGGGCCCATCGCTAGATAAAAGAGTGGCAGGGTGAAGATGGAAGACCAAAAGAGCCGTTTTCGGATCAATTGTAACTTGTCACCTTCTCTCTCTTCTTGGCTCTTAGCTGTATCTGGATTATATACTACTGCCTCATAACCGGCATCCGCTACCGCTTTTGAAATAGCTTCTGGACTTAGTGGTTCCCCATTGTATTCCACTGTCATTTTTTCAGTGGTTAGGTTCACTGTCGCTTTTTCAACACCGTCCAGATGGTTGACAGCTTTCTCCACATTGATCACACAGGATGCACAAGTCATCCCATTGACGACAAAGGTTTCTTCTTTCATTTAATTTCCTCCACATGACTGACACAATGACATTGGCCTGGTTGGCAATCACATTGAACCTGCTCCACGCTCTCCTTAGAGGCGAGGATCTCTTGCAAGTCCTTGATCTGTTCTTTCGTCATTGGTGTTTGCTGGATCAGTTTTCCCAAAAAATGATGATGCTTGGTCAAGCAGATCTTACTTAAAACTTCTTGGACAGCTGTTAGATTGGCCTCTTCTTCATTAAGGACAGCCTGATACAAATAGGTCCGACCCTCTCTCCGGCTCGTCAGATAGCCTTTATCTGCTAACCGTCCCAAGAGGGTTTTTACCGTTGAAGCTGACCAGTCCTGCTTGGTGGAGAGAATCTTGGTTATTTCTGTAGAAGTCGTTTCTCCCTTGGTCCAAAGGACCCGCATGACTTCCCATTCCGCACTTGAAATTTTCGCCATTGTTTTTCCTTTCTATCTCCTATTAAACACAATATATTTACATTTGTAGTTTCATTATACACCTTCTATTTTTCTTGTCAATAGTTTTGTTTACATTTGTAGATTTATTTTGCAAAAAAATCTAGAACAACTGTTCTAGGTTCTTTCTTTCTACTTAGTTAACCGCTTCTTTCAAGGCTTCTACCTTGTCCAAACGTTCCCATGGAAGGTCGATATCTGTCCGTCCCATATGGCCGTATGCAGCTGTTTGACGATAGATTGGACGCTTGAGGTCGAGCATTT
>CABREZ010000021.1 GCA_902470035.1 uncultured Streptococcus sp.
AATGCCAATTCACGTTTGCTCTTTGGACGAACCAGCTACAACCGTCCGACGCGCTTTATCAATGAGATTAGCTCGGATTTATTAACCTACCAAGGCTTAGCGCGTCCAGCTAACACGAGCTTTAAGGCTTCTTATAGCAATGGTGGCGGAACGACCTTTGGAAAAGGCATGAGTCTGTCACAAGCCCTTCAAGAGCGCAAGAGACAAGCAGCTCCAAGTGCCCTCACATCATCAAGCCTCCCCTTTGGCAATAGCAACCGTTCTAGTGTCAAAGAGAGTGTCGCCTGGGCCATTGGCGATATTGCCCTTCACAAGAAGTGGGGAGAAGGAACTGTGCTTGAAGTCTCTGGTAGTGGCAACACCCAAGAACTCAAGATCAACTTCCCAGAAGTGGGGCTCAAGAAACTCTTGGCCAGTGTCGCGCCGATCGAGAAGAAATAAGTGGAGATCAGGAAGCTAAGTTCACTGTTTCAGATTATAAACAATCAACCTCTATCCAGCAATCTTAAGTTATTACTGAATGTGACTATTGAAAAAAGAAGTGCAAAATAGATTGAGACTTTTCGCCGTGAGGAAAAGCACCAGAAACGCATTAGTTTCTGGTGCTCGGTAGATTTGAGACGGAAGGCTCAAATCTAAGGTATGGAATCCCAACGGGAGTCGCTACCGTCCGTCCTCACTTAAGGAAAGTCTCTATAGAGAAATGAATATTCAGTTAAAACCAGCAAGACTCGTTTGCTGGTTTTGATTTTACTGGTAGCATGATATAATATACTAAGAATAGAGAAAGAGGCAGGCTATGAACGAAATCAAGTGCCCCAACTGTGGGGAAGTATTTACAGTCAATGAAAGTCAATACAGCGAACTCTTGTCACAGGTACGGACAGCGGAGTTTGACAAGGAAATTCATGATCGGATTCGGCAAGAGTTGGCTTTAGCTGAGCAAAAGGCCCTCAATGAGCAGCAAGAGAAGTTAGCCAAGAAGGACCAAGAAATTGCCCAGTTACAAAACCAGATTCAACAGTTTGATACTGAAAAAGAATTGGCCAAAAAAGAGGTGGAGCAAACCGCTAGCCAAAGTCTGCTAGAGAAAGAAAAAGAAGTTCAACAACTTGAGAATCAGCTGGCGACCTTGCGCTTGGAGCATGAAAACCAACTGCAAAAGACACTGTCTAATCTAGAGAAAGAACGTGATCAGGTCAAAAATCAGCTCCTTCTACAAGAAAAAGAAAACGAGCTTTCTCTGACTTCAGTTAAACAAAACTATGAGGCCCAGCTTAAGGCGGCCAATGAACAGGTTGAGTTTTATAAGAACTTCAAGGCCCAACAATCAACCAAGGCTATTGGGGAAAGTCTGGAGCAGTATGCGGAAAGTGAGTTTAACAAGGTCCGTAGCTTTGCCTTCCCTAATGCTTATTTTGAAAAGGACAACAAGATCTCTGCTCGTGGTTCTAAAGGGGACTTTATTTTCCGTGATTTTGATGAAAATGGGCTAGAATTCATTTCCATCATGTTTGAGATGAAAAATGAAGCGGATGGAACTGAGAAAAAACATAAGAATGCCGATTTCTACAAGGAGTTGGATAAGGATCGTCGGGAGAAGAACTGTGAGTATGCTGTTTTGGTAAGTATGCTTGAAGCAGATAATGACTACTTCAACACAGGGATTGTGGATGTTAGCCACGAGTATGAGAAGATGTACGTCGTGCGTCCTCAGTTCTTTATCCAGTTGATTGGTCTCTTACGCAATGCGGCTCTTAACTCTCTTAAATACAAGCAAGAACTAGCACTTATCCGTGAGCAAAATATTGACATCACCCACTTTGAAGAAGACCTAGACGCCTTCAAGCTTGCCTTTGCTAAAAACTACAATTCAGCTTCTGTCAACTTCGGCAAGGCTATTGACGAAATCGACAAAGCCATCAAGCGGATGGAAGAAGTCAAGAAATTCCTCACCACATCCGAAAATCAACTCCGACTTGCCAACAACAAATTGGATGATGTTTCCGTTAAAAAATTGACTCGGAAGAATCCAACCATGAAGGCTAAGTTTGATGCCTTGAAGGGGGAATAGATACATCCCTAAATGAATAAAGCAACAATAAAAACGCTAGAAAAATTTTTCCAGCGTTTTTATGCTAGTTAAATCGCAAAGAGATCGTTTAGGTTTTCTGCCATGGTTGGGTGGGTAAAGATTTGTTTTGCGATGTAAGTATAAGGGATCTTATTGTCCATGGCCATGGTGATCAGGTTGATGAGTTCGCCTGCAGCTTCTCCAAAGAGAGTTGCTCCAAGAATTTCTTTGGTTTCTGGATTGACCACAGCTTTGAAGGCACCTCGAAGGTCTGCATTGACATGGCCACGTGGCATGGCAGCAACTGGTAATTCTTTGACAGCCACTGGAAGTCCTTTGTCACGTGCTTCTTGCTCAGTCAAGCCGACTTGGGCCAATGGAGGAGCAATGAAGAGTGTTGTCGCATAGTTTCCGCGTGTTTCGAGATTGTAGCTACCATCTCCTGTAAGGTAGTTGAAGACGATGCGGAAGTCATCGAGGGACATATAGGTGAACTGAGGCCCACCATTGACATCCCCAACTGCAAAGACACCAGGGACGCTGGTTTCCAAATGACGGTTGACTTGAATCGCTCCACGATCAGTGACTTGGATGTCTGTGTTCTCAAGACCAAGACCAGCTGTATTTGGCTTACGTCCTGTTGCGTAGAGGAGGATATCGAACTCGAAGTCTCCTTTATCGGTTACAAGGGTTAAGCTAGCTTCACCATCTTTGATTTCTTGGGTATGAACGCCTTGCAAGAATTGAATGCCATCTTCTTCAAGGTAGCCTTTTGCAAGAGCTGCAATGCTTGGCTCGATCCGTGGCAAGAATGCTTCAGAAGCGTCTAGTACCGTTACTTGGCTACCCAAGGTATTGTAGAGGTGGGCAAATTCCAATCCGATTGGTCCACCGCCAAGGACGCCCAGGCGTTTAGGTAGATTTTCCAAACGTTGAATACCGGTTGAATCCACTGCAAACTTGCTTTCAGCCAGTCCAGGGATTGGAAGGACAGTTGGCACAGCACCAGTATTAATAATAATGGTTTCTGCTGTCAATTCTTCCTTTTCCTCACCAGCTTGAATTTCGATGACCTTGTTGGAAAGGAAACGAGCTGTCGCATCAATAATGTCTACACCCGTTCCGGAAATAGTTGCGTAGTTCTTGCCGTTGAGACGAGTAGTGACCGCATTTTTTTCGCTCATAGCTTGTTCAAAATCCAAGCCTTTTTCCGCTGCGACGATCAAGGTCTTAGTTGGAATACAAGCGATATTGATACAAGTACCACCGTACATAGATTTGCTCTTTTCAATCAGAGCGACTTTTTTCCCTTGGCTTGATAATTTGGCTGCGAGTGTTTTACCAGCTTTACCAAATCCAATAACAATAACATCATACATTAACATATGTTACACCTTCTTTCGGTTTCTATTGTATCAAACCCATATTAAAAAGTCTGAAATCTGCTACGGGATTTTTAAAAGGCTCATCAGAACGAGGAAACAGGGACAAGAAGTCTCGTTTTTTACTGTAAATAATTAAAAAAAGAGCCAAAAGAACGCAAGCCACGCAAAGCAAAGCGGTTCAAGTAAGGCTCTGGTAGGTTGGGGCGAAAGCCCCTTAGACCTACCATGATTATATCATATCGATCAAAGAAATGAAATATTTACCAAAAGCCATTACCTGGCTACGGTCCGGAAGAAGCGATTTGAAGATTTAAGTATAGAAACAGTAAGTAAGGTTCAAATTGGCTAGATAAAAAATAAAAAGGTTGTTTATTCAGCCTTTTCTATTTTCTGTTATAACGGCAATCGAGTGACTACGTAATTGACTACGTTTTTATTCGTTTGAGCATTATCTGACAGTACCTAAAATATAGTAAAATCAACTATCCGCACTTAATTGGTAACTGATAGAATGTATTTAATTTTCATGGTATAATAAAGGGTCGATGACCGTCATGGTCACACAT
The DNA here is from genome assembly GCA_902470035.1 of uncultured Streptococcus sp. Taxonomy (GTDB): domain Bacteria; phylum Bacillota; class Bacilli; order Lactobacillales; family Streptococcaceae; genus Streptococcus. The sequence goes on from CABREZ010000021.1 coordinate 4,026, forward strand.
GAGTTAGAAAGATCAATTCAGATGGACGGAATTATTAATGTAAAAAAAGAAGCAGGGATGACTTCACATGATGTGCTCTTTAAATTGCGGAAAATCTTAGGAACTAAGAAGATTGACCATGGAGGGACTCTGGATTCGGATGTGGTGGGGGTGCTTCCGATTGCCGTAGGAAAAGCGACCCGGATGGTTGAATTTATGCAGGATGAAGGTAAAATCTACGAGGGAGAAATCACTTTGGGATTTTCTACCACGACGGAAGATACCAGCGGGGTTTAAAAGGAGACTTTCAATCTACCATAGAAAATATGTCCAAATATAATTTGAAAAAAATTTGGGGCAGATTAAGAGACTATACATCTTTAATATCAAGCTTTGAGTTATTATAATTTTCCATTCATCTTTAAGAGGCACAAGATATTGCTTTCTTTGAGGAACAGTTGTCCAAGGCGCCAGATTCGAAAGATGGTAAGGCTAAACTCGTTGCTTAAGCCCAAGCCATAAAAGATATCGTGTTTAATCAAGAAGTGAACGACTACTTCGACACTTCCGAATCAGAAAGTAATCTAGCTCGAATCATGTTCTCTTATTACGGAGCTCTCAACGCTCAATTAAAAGGAGATGAAGCTCGAACTCGCAGTTTGTTTGAAAGCATCGCCCATGAAAATCCAGAACTCTTTTATGTGCAGGAAGCGAAGAAATATTTAGAAGGAGAAAACTGATGTCAGAACATACTACTTTAGCGATTGGGAGTGTTGTTCGGGTGAGAGAAGGTGTGGAGCTGTCATGATGATAAATCATTGTCCAGATACTAAAAAGCAGAGACAAAAATGAAACTAGGACCATTTGGATTGGGCTTATCAATAGGGAGGTAAAACATGGAAATACAATTACAATTACGTGGAAACTCAGAAGGATTTATCCTTCAGTCAAAATTACCTGATGATGAACATTGGACTGAAAGAATTGAAATCGTTCAAGAAGAGGAAGGTTACCGTCTATATGCAAAAGATGTAGAAATTCTTGTCTTGAAAGAATCAGAATATATTTCTAAGAGGAAAAGAATAGTCGCAAGAGGGTTAAATAAGGATTTGATTTATTATGAAGAAAAAAGATTTGAACATTTATGGGAACAAGCATACTGGCATGGAGTTTTTCAATTCAATTTAAATAACTATGAAATGACGCGTGTAGGTTCAGGTAGTAAAGGAGATATTTTACCTGTCACAAAAGATGGCATTCCGATTGCCGTTTATGCTGCAAGTAACATTGCAATTGCTGGAAAGAGAAACTTTTCTCTCTATACTGAAAATATTGACGAAATTGACAATTTACTGATGTTTTACGTAATTAAATATATTAGGGGATATGACTTTTTAGATATTGATTCTTTATCTGCAAGATATCGTTTCTTTTATCAATTCGATGATCGCTCAGCTATTACGAAGGAACATTTAGATATGCTTCCAGAGGAGAGAAGACCTTCTAAGTTAGAGGCGTTTATCATTTATTTTTTATCAGCCTTCTTTGTTGTGGGTATCAGTTTGGTATCATTACGCCCTTTGTTCTCACTTATAGTAATACTACTGATACATTCTATTTATAATATCATAAAGAATTGGAGAGACAGAGGTGAATAGTAGGGTATTTACCTATAGATTTGTTATTGATGCTACATAAAAAAATCTAAAAAAGGTTCTAATTGCCTGATTAAAGGCATGAGAGGATGGTTTAAATGATACTGGAACGAATTAAAAAAACTTTATTAACCACATGATGAGAAAGGAAATCAGAAAGCAAAACATGAACGGTATTATCAACTTAAAGAAAGAAGCAGGGATGACCTCGCATGATGCGGTTTTTAAATTGCGTAAGATTTTAGGGACTAAAAAAATCGGTCATGGTGGGACCTTGGATCCCGATGTTGTGGGCGTTTTACCCATTGCTGTAGGGAAGGCGACTCGCATGGTAGAGTTTATGCAGGATGAGGGCAAGGTCTACGAGGGTGAAATCAGCCTAGGCTATTCAACAACGACCGAAGATGCTAGTGGAGAGGTAGTTGCTGAGACGCCGGTCTTGTCTCCTTTAGATGAAACCGTTGTAGATCAAGCGATTGCTAGTTTGACTGGAACCATTACTCAAGTTCCGCCCATGTACTCAGCTGTCAAGGTCAATGGTCGCAAGCTCTATGAGTATGCGCGTGCAGGTGAAGAGGTAGAACGGCCGGTTCGGCAGGTGACGATTTATAGTTTTGAAAGAACCAGTCCCATTTGCTACGAGGATAAAGTTGCGCGTTTTACTTTCCGAGTAAAATGTAGCAAGGGAACCTATATCCGTACCTTATCGGTTGACTTGGGAGAGAAGCTTGGTTACGCCGCCCACATGTCTCATCTGACACGGACCAGTGCTGCAGGTTTGTCACTGGATGATGCCTTGACCCTGGAAGAGGTAGCTGAAAAAGTAAGGCAAGGAGATTTGGGCTTCCTTCATCCACTTGAGATTGGTACCGGGGATCTGGAAAAAGTAGAGCTGACAGTTGAAGAGGTTGGCGAAGTCCAAGTGGGACGCTTTATTCCAGTTGAGAGCGAAGCCAGAGAGTTGGCTGCTTTTTACCAAGGAAAATTAGTGGCGATTTTAGAAAAAAGAGAAGAACTTTACAAACCTCGCAAGGTTTTTCTGACAGAAAGTGTGTTACAATAAATTCATGAACATTTGTTATGTAACTAGTGAAAAAGAAATAAAAGCTCAAGCAGATACAGTTCTTGTCTTGGGCTATTTTGACGGTCTTCACCGAGGGCATCAGGAGCTCTTTCGGACAGCCCGCACGATTGCCGATGAGCAAGGACTTCGAGTAGCGGTCTTGACCTTTCCAGAATCTCCAAAATTGGCTTTTGCCCGTTACCAACCAGAATTACTCCTCCACCTCCAAAATCCAGAGGAACGCTTTAAACGACTGGAAGAACTTGGAGTCGATGATCTTTATCTCATTGATTTCACCAGTGATTTTGCGGCTCATACGGCTGAAGAATTCGTTACTACCTACCTAACAAGACTTCGAGCTCGTGTCTTAGTGGCAGGCTTTGATTATAGCTTTGGTAGCGACAAGAAAGTAGCTAGTGATTTGGGAACCTATTTTAAAGGCCAAGTCATAGTGGTTCCACCTGTCCTAGACCAGGACGAAAAAATCAGCTCGACCCGTATTCGCCAGGCCATTGCCTCTGGCCAAGTGAAAGAAGCAACCAATCTTTTGGGGTATCCCTTATCTAGCCGTGGCATCGTAGTTCATGGAGATGCAAGGGGGCGAACTATTGGTTTTCCAACAGCCAATCTGGCACCTATCGATCGGACCCATCTCCCTCAAGATGGTGTTTATGTCGTCGAAGTAGAGGTGCTAGGGAAACGTCACCGGGGGATGGCTTCTGTAGGAAAAAACTCAACTTTTGATGGGACAGAGCTTCGCTTTGAAGCCAATATCTTTGATTTTTCAAAAGAAATTTATGGGCACACCATTCGGATTTTTTGGTTAGACAAGATTCGAGAAATGGTCAAATTTGACAGTGTAGAAGCTCTTGTGGAGCAACTGCGCCAGGATGAGATTTTGGCTCGTAAATGGACAAATTAATTTTTGTTAGAAATTCTCCCTTAAGGGGAGAATTTTCTTTGTCTAAATTAAAAAATCACTATGCAAGCATGGAATAATTTTGTATAATAGAGTCAGCTAAGTGTGTCCAAAAAAAGAAGAGAAGAACATGATTACATTATTTTTGTCTCCGAGTTGTACATCCTGTCGGAAGGCCAGGGCTTGGTTAGAAAAACATGAGGTTCCTTTTAAGGAACACAATATTATGACGAGTCCTCTAACAACTGAGGAGTTGCGTAATATTTTAGCTCTAACTGAGAACGGTACAGACGATATTATTTCAACTCGTTCTAAAATTTTTCAGAAGTTAAATGTTGATGTAGAGGATTTATCGATTTCTGCTTTAATCAAGTTGATTGAGGAGAATCCTAGTCTTTTGCGTCGCCCAATTATTCTAGACAAGAAACGGATGCAAATTGGTTTTAATGAGGATGAAATTCGCGCATTTCTCCCTCGAGGATATCGTAAGGAAGAGTTAAGATCTGCTACATTAAGAGCGGAGATCCATTAATATGAATAAGAATTATAGTTACCCACTCGATTTATCGTGGAGCACTGAAGAGCTTGCTTCGGTGCTTTCTTTTTTTAATCAGGTTGAACAAGCCTACGAACAAAAGGCAGATGCCCGCATCTACCTAGAAGCCTATAAGGCCTTTAAGAAAGTTGTCCCAAGTATTGGCGAAGAAAAGCGTCTGGGCAAAGAATTTGAAGAGGTCAGCGGCTACTCACTTTATCGTGCAACCAAAGTTGCGAAAGAAAAAGGGGAAGGATGGTTTTCGATTGATTAATAAATTAGAATTTGCTAAGACCATTGTCAAAGAAGCAGGAAGCTATCTTAGAGAACACCTGCATGACCAGCTAGCAATCACAGTCAAAACAAATCCGACGGATTTGGTGACTCAAATGGACCAAGAAGTGCAAGCAACCCTTGTTGGCAAGATTTTAGAAGCCTATCCAGAAGACCACATTTTTGCCGAAGAGGATGACCTTCGTGCACCTATTTGTTCCGGTAAGGTCTGGGTGATTGATCCCATTGATGGGACCAATAATTTTGTGACCCAAAAAGAAGACTTTGCTGTTATGGTTGCTTATTTTGAAGAAGGGATTGGCCAGTTTGGCTTGATTTATGATGTCATGCGGGATCATCTCTTTTTTGGTGGAAAGGATTTTGGAGTCTTTTGTAATGAGCAAGAACTGCAACCCTTTCAAAATCGTCCCCTTAGTGATTTATTAGTGGCTTCCAATGTTGGTATGCTCAAGTCCAACGCCTGGGGCATGGCGGATCTGGGGGCAGAATGCTTAGGAATTCGGGTTTATGGGAGTGCTGGTATCAGCTTTACCAAGATTTTATCCGGTGGTATTTTAGGCTACTTCAGCTATATCTGGCCATGGGACTATGCAGCAGCAGCCATCATGGGCGAGTGCCTAGGTTACTCTGTTTTGACTCTAGAAGGAAAAGAACCCAACTATGAGACCTTGGAGCCCATCATGATGGTGCCAACTTGTAAATTAGATGAGATTCAACCCTTTTTGAAGAAAGGAACACACGCATGACCTTTCCTCAAGGATTCAAAGAAAAATATCATCAACTACTTGGAGAGGAGGCTGAGGCCTTCTTTCAAACCTTTGACGAGCCGGCCGTATCTGCCTATCGGACTAATCCATTAAAGGCGGAGCAAATCAGTGGAGATGACCCTATTCCAGGCATGCCTTGGAGTTACTATGGCAAGGTGTCGGGTAAATCAGTTGCCCATGTCACTGGACTGGTCTATTCGCAAGAACCGGCTGCCCAAATGGTAGCCCAAGTAGCCCATCCAAAACCAGGTATGAAGGTCTTGGATCTTGCGGCAGCACCGGGTGGCAAGACAACCCACTTGCTCTCTTATTTAGACAATCAAGGACTCCTTGTTTCCAATGAAATCCACAAGGGGCGCTCCAAGATTCTGGTCGAGAATGTCGAACGCTTTGGAGCCCGTAATGTCGTGGTGACCAATGAATCAGCCAATCGCTTGGGTAAGGTTTTCCCAGCCTATTTTGATTTGATTGTTTTGGACGCACCATGCTCTGGTGAAGGAATGTTTCGAAAGCAGCCAGATGCTATGGACTATTGGCATCCTGATTATCCAGCCCAATGTGCTGGTCTCCAGAGAGAAATCTTAACAGATGCCCTCAAGATGCTTGCACCAGGGGGGCAGCTGGTTTATTCGACTTGTACCTGGGCACCAGAAGAAAACGAAGAAATTGTCTCTTGGCTCTTAGACGAATATGAGCTGGAATTGCTACCGATTGAAAAAATCAATGGCATGGTAGAAGGGATCGGCCATCCTGAAACAGCTCGGATGTACCCTCATCGTTTCAAAGGGGAAGGGCAATTTGTTGCTAAATTCCATTATCAGGGAGAGCCTGAAGTTAAGAAGATCAAGGAAGGACGTTCTAATCTAACAGCTGAGCAGAAGAAACTGTGGCAAGCTTTTGCCAAGGATTGCTTGGCTATTGACTTGGAGGGCCTCTATCAATGTTTTGGAGATCAGCTTTATCTCTTACCGGTTGGTCTCCCTGATTTGAAAAAGGTCAAGATTGCTCGCAATGGCTTGCACCTTGGAACTTTCAAGAAAAATCGCTTTGAACCTAGCTTTGCTTTGGGCCTAGCTCTGAAACCAGATCAAGTGAAGAAATCGGTCAGCTTGTCGGATCCAGACTTTATGAAGTACGTGGCTGGAGAGACTATTCAGCTAGATCAAGACTACCCAAATGGTTGGTATCAGGTCCTGGCTGGAGGCAATGGTTTAGGTTTTGCAAAAGTGACTGGACGGACCTTAAAAAATTTCTTTCCTAAAGGTTTGAGATTTAGATAAATTATTAGGAAATGCCGTCTTTCTATGTTATAGTGGAAATAGAGTGATTCTTGCTAGAATACTAGAAGATAACAAGTGTTTAGAGATAATATTTAAACGATATTTGATTATGATTCAAGGAGACTTACATTGAATAAATGCAAAAAGCTAGTCCTTGGGCTAGCAACAGTAGCACTTGCAGCTTCTCTTTCTGCCTGTGCGTCTTGGATTGACCGTGGAGAAGCGATTACAGCTGTTGGATCAACAGCCCTACAACCACTCGTTGAAGGGGTGGTAGATCGTTATATTGAAGAGCATCCCGGTAAGATTGTCAATGTCCAAGGGGGTGGATCTGGTACAGGTCTTTCTCAGGTCCAATCAGGAGCTGTCGACATTGGAAATAGTGACCTTTTTGCAGAGGAAAAAGATGGCATCGATGCTTCTAGCTTGGTGGATCATCAAGTAGCAGTAGCTGGAACAGCCATCATTGCGAACAAGGGGATTTCCGTAGACGATTTAACTACTGAACAATTGCGTAAGATTTTTACTGGTGAATATACCAACTGGAAGCAATTGGGTGGTGAGGACTTGGAAATTACCATTGTGAACCGGGCAGTAGGATCTGGTAGCCGTGCTGTATTCGATGACATCATCATGGACGGTAAAGATCCTAAACAGGCTCAGGAACAGGATTCCAACGGAATGGTGAAGAACATTGTTTCCCAGACTCCAGGTGCCATTTCTTATCTGGCCTTTACCTACGTGGATGATAGTGTCAAAACCATGAAGTTAAATGGCTATGAACCAACTAAGGAAAACGTAGTGAATAATAACTGGCCAATTTGGTCCTATGAACACATGTATACCAAGGGTGAGCCAAGTAAACTGGCAAAGAAATTCTTGGATTATATGATGACAGATGAGGTTCAGCAGGAAATCGTTGGTAAGATGGGCTATATCCCAATCAATGATATGAAAGTCAGCCGTGATCTTGACGGTAACATTACGAAAAAATAAGAAGAATTAGGTAAAACATGAACGAAGTAGCAAAAAAAATGCTCGCAAAGTCCAATAATTCTCGTTTGGAAAAATTTGGTAAAACCATTACTTTCTGCTGTATGAGTTTGATTGTCTTTGTTGTAGCTTTGATTTTGATTTTTGTAGCCCAAAAGGGATTATCGACCTTCTTTATCAACAAGGTTAATGTCTTTAGTTTCCTTTTTGGATCCACTTGGAATCCGTCAGGGAAAGAATTTGGGGCTTTGCCAATGATCTTGGGTTCCTTCATTGTAACCCTTTTGTCTGCCTTGGTGGCGACGCCTTTTGCCATCGGTGCGGCAGTCTTTATGACAGAGGTTTCTCCAAAGGGAGCTCGACTCTTACAACCAGCCATTGAGTTGTTGGTAGGGATCCCTTCTGTTGTTTACGGATTTATTGGTTTGCAAGTGGTGGTTCCATTTGTTCGTTCCATCTTTGGTGGGACAGGATTTGGGATCTTGTCTGGGGTCTTTGTCCTCTTTGTCATGATACTACCAACTGTGACCTTTATGACAACAGACAGCTTACGGGCAGTGCCTCGTCACTATCGGGAAGCGAGTATGGCTATGGGAGCGACTCGTTGGCAAACGATTTGGCATGTCACCTTAAAGGCGGCTCGCTCCGGTATTTTTACGGCAGTTGTCTTTGGAATGGCCCGTGCCTTCGGTGAAGCCTTGGCTATTCAGATGGTGGTCGGAAACTCAGCGGTTGTTCCAAATTCTTTAACGACTCCAGCTTCCACCTTGACCTCTATTTTGACTATGGGAATCGGAAATACGGTTATGGGAACAGTTAACAACAACGTTCTTTGGTCACTTGCCTTGGTGCTCTTGCTGATGAGTTTGGCATTCAACAGCGTTATCAAATTGATCACGAAAGAAAGAGGTAAGAAGAACTATGCACGCTAAAAAAATAGATAAGATAGCGACAGGAATTCTCTATGCTATTGCTGGAATTATTGTTACGATTCTTGCCTCTTTGATTCTCTATATCCTGGTTAGAGGGTTACCGCATGTGTCTTGGACCTTCTTGACCAGCAAATCCTCTTCTTACCAAGCAGGTGGAGGGATTGGGATTCAGCTCTATAATTCCTTCTTCCTCTTAGTCATTACCTTGATTATTTCCTTCCCACTTTCTTTGGGGGCAGGGATCTACTTGTCAGAGTACGCTAAGAAGGGCCCATTGACCAACTTGGTTCGGACCTGTATTGAGATCTTGTCTTCCCTACCATCGGTCGTGGTTGGTCTCTTTGGCTATTTGGTCTTTGTAGTGCAGTTCCAATATGGCTTCTCGATTATTTCTGGAGCCTTGGCCTTGACGGTCTTTAACCTGCCACAGATGACGCGGAACATTGAAGATAGTTTGCAAAACGTCCACCATACACAAAGAGAGGCAGGACTTGCGCTTGGAATTTCTCGTTGGGAAACCGTGATTCACGTGGTGGTACCGGAAGCTTTACCAAGTATCATTACGGGTGTTGTACTAGCTTCTGGACGGATTTTTGGGGAAGCAGCGGCCTTGATTTATACAGCTGGTCAGTCTGCCCCAGCCTTGGATTGGAGTAACTGGAACCTCTTTAGTGTGACCAGTCCGATCTCTATTTTCCGTCAAGCAGAAACACTAGCAGTCCACATTTGGAAGGTCAATAGTGAAGGAACCATTCCAGATGCTATTGAAGTATCCGCTGGATCTGCAGCAGTTTTGTTGATCTTCATTTTGATTTTCAACTTTGTAGCGCGTAAGCTCGGTACTTACCTCCATAAGAAATTAACCTCAGCATAAAAGGAGAAGAAATGTCAAAGTACAATTGGGATGAGAAACATATCATTACTTTTCCTGAAGAAAAAGTGGTCCTTTCGACCAAAGACTTGCATGTCTACTATGGTTCAAATGAATCCATCAAAGGCGTGGATATGCAATTTGAGAAGAATAAAATCACAGCTTTGATCGGTCCTTCTGGATCTGGGAAATCTACCTATCTTAGAAGTTTGAACCGGATGAACGATACCATTGATATTGCGCGTGTGACTGGGGAGATCTGGTACGAAGGGATTGACGTTAACCGTCCAGATATCAATGTCTATGAAATGAGAAAGCATATCGGAATGGTCTTTCAACGACCAAATCCCTTTGCCAAGTCTATCTACCGCAATATCACCTTCCCCCACGAGCGGGCAGGTGTTAAAGACAAGAAGGTCTTGGACGAAATCGTCGAAAAATCTTTGAAGCAAGCAGCCCTCTGGGATCAGGTCAAGGATGACTTGCACAAGTCTGCTTTGACGCTTTCAGGTGGTCAACAGCAACGCCTTTGTATCGCTCGGGCCATCTCCGTTAAACCAGAGATTTTGCTCATGGATGAGCCAGCTTCAGCCTTGGATCCTATCGCGACTGCTCAGTTGGAAGAAACCATGCTAGAGTTGAAGAAGGACTATACTATTATCATCGTGACCCACAGCATGCAACAGGCAGCTCGTGCTAGCGATTATACAGGATTCTTCTATCTAGGCGATTTGATCGAGTATGATAAAACAGCCAACATTTTCCAAAATGCAAAACTGCAATCGACCAACGATTATGTGTCTGGTCACTTTGGATAGGATTTGGCAACATTGAAACAACATAAGGATGAAAACATGACAGAACCAATTTTGCAAGTCAAGGACTTGTCGGTTTATTACAATAAGAAAAAGGCACTGAATAGTGTGTCACTGGATTTCACCCCTAAAGAAATCACGGCTTTAATCGGTCCTTCTGGATCTGGGAAGTCTACCCTGCTCAAAGCTATCAACCGAATGGGAGATTTGAACCATGAGGTAACGACGACAGGAACCGTCATTTACAATGGTCACAATATCTATAGTCCTCGGACAGATACAGTAGAACTTCGTAAGGAAATCGGGATGGTCTTCCAACAGCCCAACCCCTTCCCTATGTCTATCTATGACAATGTCACATACGGACTCATGATCAATGGGGTCAAGGACAAGCAAGTCTTGGATGAAGCAGTCGAAACCTCTTTGAAAAATGCTTCTATTTGGGATGAGGTCAAGGATCGTCTCCATGATTCAGCGATTGGGTTATCAGGGGGGCAACAACAACGGGTTTGTGTGGCGCGTGTATTGGCAACCAGCCCTAAGATTATCCTCTTGGATGAGCCGACCTCAGCCTTGGACCCGATTTCTGCTGGAAAGATTGAAGAAACACTTTATGGCTTGAAGGATCGTTACACCATGCTTTTGGTGACGCGGTCTATGCAACAAGCCAGTCGGATTTCGGATAGGACGGCCTTTTTCTTGGATGGGGACCTCATCGAGTATGATGACACCTCAAAAATCTTCTTGAACCCTGCTCGGAAGGAAACAGAAGATTATGTATCAGGGAAGTTTGGATAAGAAAGGGAAAGTAAATGTTACGCGTACAATTTGAAGAAGATTTAGAAAAACTTCATAACCAGTTTTATGCCATGGGAAATGAAGTCTTGACCCAGATCAACCGCACGGTTCGAGCTTTTGTCACTCATGATCGTGATCTAGCACGCCAGGTGATTGAAGATGATGCGGAGATTAATGAGTATGAAGTGAAGTTGGAGCGCAAATCCTTTGAGATGATTGCCCTTCAACAACCGGTTTCTCAGGACCTTCGGATGGTTATGACGGTCTTAAAAGCTGTATCTGACGTGGAGCGTATGGGAGACCATGCAGTATCTATCGCTCGTGCAACCATCCGTATGAAGGGAGAACTTCGTAGTAAGGTTGTAGAGGAAGAAATCAGCAAAATGGGTCGAGAAGTCAAAGACTTTGTTGAAGCAACCTTGGAGCTCTACTTAAAAGGGGATGTTGAAACGGCCTATGAAGTAGCAACTCGCGATGAAAAAATTAATGAGTACTATGATCGTATTCAAGAGTTGGCAACAGAAGAAATCAAGCATAATCCTGACTTGATTATTACTGGACGTGATTACTTCCAAGTCATCAACTACTTGGAGCGTATTGGTGATTACGCTAAAAATATCTGTGAGTGGGTTGTCTACTTCGAAACTGGAAAAATTGTGGAATTATAAGAAAAGTAAGTCTGAGGTCATGATCTCAGACTTTTGTCTTTTTGTAGATCTGGTTTTGCCCCCTCTTACCTTACAGTTAGTAGGATTTATGATAGAATAGAAGGTGAGAAAAAATGAAGAAGGAGTTACTCATGCAAGCAGTTGCACATTTTATTGATACATTTGTACCTGAGCACTACGATCTATTCTTAGATTTGAACCGCTCTAGTAAAACTTTCTCAGGGAAAGTGATCATTAGCGGAGAAGCAAAAGAGACTCGCATCTCTCTTCACCAAAAGGATTTGACCATCGAAACAGTAGAAGTAGCAGGTCAAACCCGTCCATTTTCGGTGGATGATGACAATGAAGCAGTCTATGTCGAATTAGAAGGGACAGGTCAAGTAACGATTACCTTGACCTATTCTGGTAAGATCACAGACAATATGACAGGAATTTATCCTTCTTACTACACAGTAGATGGTGTGAAGAAGGAAGTGATCTCTACTCAGTTTGAGAGCCACTTTGCGCGTGAAGCCTTCCCAAGTGTGGATGAGCCAGAAGCCAAAGCGACCTTTGATTTGGCTGTGAAGTTTGACCAAGAAGAAGGAGAAATCGTTCTTTCTAACATGCCTGAAATCGATGTGGAAGCTCGGAAAGAAACAGGTATTTGGAAGTTTGACACAACTCCACGTATGTCGTCTTATCTCTTGGCCTTTGCGGCTGGAGACCTCCAAGGGGTGACAGCTAAGACCAAGAATGGAACCCTAGTCGGTGTCTACTCTACCAAAGCTCACCCATTAGAAAACTTGGACTTCTCATTGGATATTGCCGTACGTGCTATTGAATTTTATGAAGACTACTATGGCGTGAAGTATCCAATCCCTCAATCTCTTCATATCGCCCTTCCAGACTTCTCTTCAG
>CABREZ010000022.1 GCA_902470035.1 uncultured Streptococcus sp.
CCGAGTGATGGTTCCAATTCCACTTCTTCGACTTCGATCAAGTCTTTGCCAGCGTCAGTCAATTCTTTTTTGACGTCATCGTACAGACCCAAGTTGATCAAGTTGTTCGACAAGAGTTTACCAATCAAGAACTCAGCTGAGATATAGTAAACTTTTTTCTTACCAGTATTTAATTTCTTTTGGGCACTTGCCTGCTTGGTGTAATTAAGCAAAGCAATGTACAATTCTTCGTTTGAACATTCTGCAATTGTTTTTTGATGATGATCAATCACATATTTTTGTAATGATTCCATGGTTAAGTGTCTCCTTGTGTTTTGATTAGATAGGGGGAAAGATTATTTTTCTGCTTTTTTCGCTTCTTCTTTCACCAAGTCAGTATTTTCACGACGATAGATGGTTGTGAAATCAAGCAATTCTTGCTCAACAGCCGGTGTCAATTGATCCGCTGTCATCCGCCATGACCAGTTTCCACCAAGAGTAGATGGGAAGTTCATACGAGCTGAACCATCCAACTCTAGCAAGTCTTGCATGGTAGCGATAGCCATAAAGCTTACTGATGAGAAGACTGTACGAAGCATCGCATGTGGAACAGATTCGTATTCTTTCCGGTTGGTGTAACGAGCAAGGTACTCACGAGTTGGATCGTCGATTTCATTGCGGTACCATCCAAGAACCGTGTTGTTATCATGCGTTCCTGTGTACATAACAGAGTTGTTTGGCGCTAAGTGAGGGCTGTCAATACTTTCATCGTCAGGATTGAAGGCAAATTGAAGAATCTTCATGCCAGGGAAGCCTGTGCGCTCACGAAGCTCGATAACTTCGTCAGTCATGAAGCCAAGGTCTTCTGCGATGATGTTCAAGTCACCGAGTTCTTCTTTCACAGCTGCAAAAAGTTTGTAGCCCGGGCCTTTAACCCATTTACCTGGTGCTGCTGTATCAGAACCAGCTGGGATTTCCCAATAAGATTCGAAACCACGGAAATGGTCGATCCGCACGATGTCATAGATCTTGAAGCTTTCACGCAAGCGTTCAACCCACCATTTATAACCATCTTTGTCCATTGCATCCCAGTCATAGATTGGATTTCCCCAAAGCTGACCAGTTGCTGAGAATTCATCTGGTGGGCATCCTGCAATGCAGGTTGCTTTCCCATTTTCATCTGTTTTAAAGAGGTGTGGATTTGCCCACATATCGCTTGAATCTTCCGCTACGTAGATTGGCATGTCCCCTACGATTTCAATATGGTTGTCGTTAGCGTATGCTTTCAATTTCAACCATTGTTTAAAGAAGAAATACTGTGTTACTCGATGGTAAGTCAATTTATCTTCCAATTGAGCGCGGTAAGAGGCAAGGGCTTCCGGTTGACGTGCACGAATCGCCGCATCTGGCCATTCTGTCCATGCTTTTAATTCAAAGTGCTCTTTAATAGCCATGTATTCTGCGAACAATTCCAACCAAGTTGCATTTTGCTCTGCAAAACGGCTGAAATCATCCAAATCACCGTTTTCGATAAAAGCTTTAACTGCTTTTTCTAGAAGGGGACGACGTTGTTCGAAGATCTTCGCATAGTCTACTTCTATTGGATCTTGACCAAAATCAACACCTTCAACATCAGATGTATCCAAGAGCCCTTGCTCGATCAAGAGATCGAAGTCAATAAAGTGGGTGTTACCCGCAAAAGCTGAGAAAGATTGATATGGAGAATCTCCATAACTGGTTGTTCCGAGAGGCAAAATTTGCCAATACCGTTGCTTGGTACGAACGAGGAAATCCACAAAATCGTAGGCTGATTGGCCAAACGAACCGATTCCATACTTCCCAGGCAAGGATGAAATGTGCATCAAGACACCACTTTGGCGTTTTTTCATTGAGGGTACCACCTTTAGTTTAATATTTTTTGTTTCAAAGAAAAATAGACGAATCTTCTACACTGTTTCTGATCCAACTCCGACTCTCAGAAAGAATAGAAGAAGCCCAGCCATCAGACATAGAACTGAATTTAACCTATTTATAAATGACTCTAGGTCATCTTTATGCAACGTCCAAGGAAAACGTTTGCGTTACGTGTCCATTATAAAGTATTCCTGCAGTTTATGCAAGAGGTTTCCTAAACTTTTATGATTTTTTCTGTATCTTAACCCCACGCCTAGTTTATCCTTTTCTCATTTTCTTGTCAACTATTTGTGTGTATATAATAGAAGATAAAAAAATTTTAAAAATTTTTGCACAAAGAGCTTGCAAACGTTTTCTCCCTGTGATATACTATTCGTGTTAAGGAAAACGTTTGTCTAAAACGTTTTCAACTAATAATCTTATTTTTATTCTTTAGGAGGAATAAATCATGAAACGCACAATTCTTCGAAGCGCTGCTGTACTTGGTACAGTTGGATTCGCATCACTTCTTTTGGTAGCTTGTGGAGGCAAAAAAGACGACTCTGCTGCTTCTGAAAACGAGTTGACAGTATACGTTGACAATGGTTACAAAGCCTATATGGAAGAAGCTGCGAAAGCTTTTGAAAAAGAAAGTGGAACAAAAGTAACTATCAAGACAGGTGACGCTCTTGGTGGATTGGACAAATTGTCTCTTGACAACCAATCTGGTAAAGCTCCAGACGTTATGATGGCACCATACGACCGCGTAGGTGGACTTGGTAACGACGGTCAATTGGCTGAAGTGACATTGAACAAAGACAGCAAGACTGACAAAACAACTGAATCACTTGTAACAAACGGTGGTAAAGTATACGGTGCACCAGCTGTTATCGAAACATTGGTTCTTTACTACAACAAAGACCTCTTGCAAGAAGCTCCAAAAACATTTGGTGAACTTGAAGAATTGGCAAAAGATAGCAAGTATGACTTCGCTGGCGAAGCTGGTAAAAACACAGCCTTCCTTGCTGACTGGACTAACTTCTACTATGCATATGGTCTCCTTTCAGGTAACGGTGGATATGTCTTCGGTAAAGATGGTACAGATCCAAAAGACGTTGGTTTGAACAACCAAGGTGCTATTGATGGTATCGAATACGCGAAAACTTGGTATGCTAAATGGCCTAAAGGATTGCAAGACACTAAAGGTGCTGCAAACTTCATCCAAACTCAATTCCAAGAAGGTAAGACAGCTGCCATCATCGATGGTCCATGGAAAGCATCTTCATTGAAAGAAGCAAAAGTAAACTACGGTGTAGCAACTATCCCTACTCTTCCAAACGGAAAAGCATACTCTGCCTTCGGTGGTGGTAAAGCTTGGGTTATCCCTGCAGGTGCTAACCACCCTGAAGCAGCTCAAAAATTCGTAGACTTCTTGACTTCAACTGATCAACAAAAAGCTTTCTACGATAAGACGAACGAAGTGCCAGCTAACACAGAAGCTCGTGAGTACGCTGTTGGTAAAAACGATGAGTTGACAACTGCCGTTGTTAACCAGTTTGAAAATGCACAACCAATGCCAAACATCTCTGAAATGAGTACTGTTTGGGATCCAGCTGCAACTATGCTCTTCGACGCTGTAAGTGGTAAGAAATCTGCTAAAGATGCCGCTGACGATGCTGTGAAATTAATCAAAGAAACTATCGAACAAAAATTCGGTGGCAAGTAATACAGTTCCCAAGGGGCTGGGAGTGTTTCCCAGCCTTTCGCTGTGATGTGACCTCTGGCCACTCACTTATAAGGAGTCGATATGGAAACACAACAAAATCCAAAAAAGGCAATGTGGTTATCCCTCATTCCTGGCTTGGGACAAATCTATAACAAACAGAAAGCAAAAGGATATATCTTCCTCGGTGTAACACTTGTCTTTCTTGCTTACTTTTTCGGTATTGGTTTGGAGGAATTGTCCAAACTCGTTACCCTCGGTACTGTCCGTGGAAAAGATAATTCTCTTTTTATCTTGATTCGTGGTGCCTTCCACTTAATTATCACCGTTGTTTATTTGATGTTCTACGCCTTGAATATCAATGATGCGGGTACTGTAGCTAAGCGGATTAATAATGGTATTCGAGTGCCGAAGACCCTAAAAGAGATGGTGAATGCTATCTATGAAAATGGCTTCCCCTATCTCTTAATCATCCCTTCTTATATTGCCATGACCTTTGCAATCATCTTCCCTGTTTTGGTTACCTTGATGATTGCCTTTACCAACTACGACTTTAAGCATACTGCTCGCTTTACGCTCCTTGATTGGATCGGACTTCAAAACTTCACCAACATGTGGACTTTAAGTACCTTCCGTTCTGCCTTTACATCTGTATTGGGCTGGACCTTGATTTGGGCCTTGGCAGCTTCAACACTTCAAATCGTCCTTGGTATCCTAACGGCCATTATTTCCAACCAACCATTCATTAAAGGAAAACGCATCTTCGGTGTTATCTTCCTTCTTCCTTGGGCGGTTCCTGCCTTCATTACAATCTTGACCTTCTCAAACATGTTCAACGATAGTATCGGGGCCATCAATGCGCAAGTCCTTCCGCTCTTTGCGAAAATTTTCCCATTCTTGGATGGGGTTCTCATTCCTTGGAAAACAGATCCTACTTGGACGAAAATTGCTTTGATTATGATGCAAGGTTGGCTCGGCTTCCCTTACATTTACGTCTTGACACTCGGAATCTTGCAATCTATTCCAAACGACCTTTACGAAGCAGCCTATATTGATGGAGCGAACGCTTGGCAAAAATTCCGCAATATTACCTTCCCAATGATTTTGGCGGTTGCGGCACCAACGCTCATCAGCCAATACACCTTCAACTTTAACAACTTCTCCATTATCTACCTCTTTAACGATGGTGGACCTGGATCTGTTGGAGGAAATGCTGGTTCGACAGATATCTTGATTTCTTGGATCTATAAATTGACAACGAACTCATCACCTCAATACTCAATGGCTGCTGCGGTTACGTTGATTATCTCTCTGATTGTCATCTCGATCTCGATGATTGCCTTCAAGAAACTGCACGCATTTGATATGGAGGATGTGTAAAATGAAAAATTCAGTTCAATTTAAACGCCGCCTGAATCATTTCTTGACTTACCTCTACTTGGTTGTCCTTTCCATCATCATCATCTATCCCTTGTTGATTACGGTTCTTTCAGCCTTCAAAACGGGTAACGTCAGTGCCTTTACGCTTGATTTCAGTGGCAGTCTCAGCTTTGATAACTTCCAAAAACTCTTTACGGATACCCTATATGGTACTTGGTATCTCAACACCTTGATTATCGCCATTATTACCATGGTTGCTCAAACATCCATCATTACCTTGGCAGGGTATGCTTACAGCCGCTACAACTTCTTGGCTCGTAAGCAAAGTTTGGTCTTCTTCTTGATTATCCAAATGGTCCCTACCATGGCTGCTTTGACTGCCTTCTTCGTTATGGCTCTTATGTTGAATGCCTTGAACCACAGTTGGTTCCTGATCTTCCTCTATGTCGGTGGGGGGATCCCAATGAACGCATGGTTGATGAAGGGTTACTTCGATACAGTCCCAATTTCACTTGATGAATCTGCAAAATTGGATGGTGCTGGACACTTCCGTCGCTTCTGGCAAATCGTCCTTCCATTGGTTCGCCCAATGATTGCGGTCCAAGCTCTTTGGGCCTTCATGGGACCTTTTGGAGACTACATCTTGTCTAAATTCTTGCTTCGCGATGAAATCAATTACACGGTAGCTGTTGGTCTTCAAACCTTTATCAGCGACCAAAAAAATCAAAAGATTGCCTTCTTTGCGGCAGGTGCGATTCTGATTGCAGTCCCAATCTGTGTGCTGTTCTTCTTCCTTCAAAAGAACTTTGTTTCAGGCTTGACAGCTGGTGGGGATAAAGGATAAAATAAATTTTTCTACAACTTTCCAGCTATGATGAAAAGGATGAGATCTCCTCTCGTACTTTTCTCCCAGTCACATAAATTTTATCTTTAAGGAAAGGATGGGAGTGGGACAAGGGTAGCAAGTTGATTGATTTGCTACCGGTCTCTCTCCCATCTTTGGTTAAGGATAAAATCTTGTTATGCTCTCCATACAAGGGAAATCCATCCCGGAGATTAGAAAGGTCTCTTCATGCCCTATCCATTTAATTATTTTTCCAGCCTTTTTCAGGTAAGAAAAGCCTTTGCCAACCGCAAACAACTCAACTGGTTCCAAATGATCTTTACCTCACTCTTTCTTCTTTCCTTGACCCTGATTCCTGTTGCCGTTCAAAATGCGGAATTACAGACCTACCCCTTAACCACCTTTGTTAGCGATGTCTTTGATCCCTTAACAGAGGATGTTATGAAGGACTTGAAAGAAAATGTCCGTATTGAACAGCAAGAACTAGTCTATAACAGTCATTTTGGAGTTCATAAGAACAAAGCTGGCCATGTGATCATTGGTCATCACGAAGGGACTTCATTAGGTGAAAAATTAACCCTCTATTTCGATAAGACCCAACTAGTGATCAGCAGAGAAAATAAAGAACTTGCAAGCATTCCTTATCAGGCAATCAATCAAAAGAGTCTTGAAAACAAAGATGCTTTAAGCCAAGCCATTTCCAAAGATTGGTTCCAAGCCAATCGATTGGCAGTTAGTCTCTTCCTCGTCCTCTTCTCAGGTTTCTTATCTGCTGTGAATTTTGCCATTTTAGTATTTGGAGCTTCCTTCTTCCTCTTCTTGACACGGAAGTCACGTCTCTTCTCTTTAAAGACTTTCAAAGAATGCTTCAATTTCACCATCAACTGTCTTGGATTGCCTATTCTTGCGAGCGTCCTGATCAGTTTATTGTTCCACCAAGTCTTTACGACAACCATCTTGATCCAAAATATCCTATTTGTCTTATTCCTCGCACTTGCTTTCTATAAGACTCATTTCCGGGATCCAGATTACAAACCTTAGGGAGGTCCTTTATGCGTGTCACCATCAAAGATGTAGCCAAACTTGCTGGCGTTGCACCATCTACCGTTACACGAGTGATTCAAAATAAATCTACCATCAGTGAAGCCACTAAAGAACGGGTTCGTTCTGCCATGAAAGAACTAGATTACCATCCAAACCTCAATGCTCGTAGCTTAGTGAGCCAGTCCAGTCAGGTGATTGCCCTTGTCTTGCCTGATGAGAGTGATGTGTTCTTCCAAAACCCCTTCTTCCCAACGGTTCTCCGGGGAATTAGCCAAGTTGCTTCTGACTATGACTATGCTATCCAAATCTGCACAGGAACGGATGAAACCCACCGTTTAGAACAGCTTAAGCAGATGATTTATGGAAAACGGGTGGATGGACTGATCTTTCTTTATTCTAAGTTGGGGGATCCACTGGTTGACTTCTGTATTCAAGATAAATTTCCTTTCTTGATTTTAGGGAAAGCAACTTCACCTTTTGTATCCTTAGTCGATAACGACAATGTTAAGGCAGCCTTTGACGCGACCGAATATTTTATCAACAAGGGATACCAACACATCGCCTTTGTTGGAGGAAATAAGGAATTGGCCGTTTCTCAAGACCGCTACAAGGGCTACCAAGAAGCTCTTGCCAGTCACCAGATCCCTCTCCGTGAGGAATTGGTCAAGTTCTCCTTTGGTTTCTTGCTGGAAGAAAATTCTTACCAAATCATGGATACCCTGCCTTTTGAAGAACTTGAAGCACTCATGACAACGGATATTCTAGTTGCCGAAGGGGTTCGGAGATACCTGAGCGACAAACAAGTCGACCTTCCGATTATTTCCTTCGACTCCATTCAACCGCGGATCCCTATTGATGCCTATATTGATATTAATACGGTTGAATTAGGACGCGAATCTGTCAGAACCTTACTCCAAATTATTAAAGACAACAAGAAAAACAAAACTGTTTGCTACAGACAGCTCATTGAACACTCGATTATTGAACTTTAGGAGAACCTATGACCACACACTTTGCTGCTTATTTAGATGACCAAGACTTGATTCGCATGGAAGGAGGAGAGAGCGTAACAGCCTCTCTTCCTTTTACCTTGACGTCTGGTTCGAAAACGATTGAACTCTTGCCGACAGAGGAAGAAAAAACTCTTCGAAGCCCCCTTCCCATCGACATGAGTCAAAGCTATACTCTCTCCAACGCTAAAGGAGAAACCTGCCTCCTCCACTACCGCGACATTGTCCGCCAACCCATCTTTGATCAGCTATATACTTATGATGGAGAGGATTTAGGAGCTCATTACTCAAAAGAAAAAACGACTTTTGCCTTCTGGGCTCCCATTTCTCAAGAGGTTGAGCTCTTGATCAACCAAACTGCCTACCCGATGGAGCGGACAGAAAAAGGAGTTTGGCGTCTAGAACTTGAGGGAGATTGGGAAAAAGCCTCTTACTACTACCAACATCAAGTCAACGGTGTAACCCATATCGTTCATGATCCTTATGCTCTTTCTTCTGAAGCCAATTCAGGAGCTAGCTATGTCATCGACCGACACAAGATTGAACGCCCCATTCAGAGAGCAACAACCCAACTAGATCCGACTGAGGCCATTATTTATGAACTGAGTGTCCGTGATTTCTCCATGCAAAAAGAAGCTGGTTTCCATCATCCTGGAACCTTCCCAGCCCTCTTAGAATCTCCTAAGCATGGAGAACAGACCTTTGGCTTTGACTATTTGAAATCCTTGGGCATTACTCATATTCAGCTCTTGCCCCTCTATGATTTCGGAAGCGTGGATGAAACCAACCCTACTTCTGGCTACAATTGGGGCTATGACCCTGTGCAATACAATGTTCCTGAAGGAAGTTTTTGTACCCAAGCAAATGATCCTTACCAACGGATCCTGGAGTTGCAACGGGTGATTGATGCTTATCATGAAGCAGATCTCAGCCTCATCATGGACGTTGTCTATAATCATGTTTACCTCTCTGATGAATTTGCTTTTGAGCGGATTGTTCCAGGCTATTTCTATCGCTATGACCAGAATCGCCAACGAACCAACGGAACCTTCTGTGGCAACGATGTAGCCAGCGAGAGAGCCATGGTTCGCAACTACATCAAACAGTCAGTCAAGCAGTGGGTTCAACTCTATGGCTTTGATGGTTTCCGCTTTGACCTGATGGGCATTCTTGACCGCCAAACAATGATGGAAATTCAAGAAGATTTAGCAGCCATTTACCCCAACATTTACCTTTATGGAGAAGGGTGGAAGATGGATACCGGACTAGATCCTGAACTCTTGGCCCATCAATACAATGCTAGTCAACTTCGTCCGTATGGCTTCTTCAGTGACAATTTCCGTGATACCATTAAACGTAGTATCTTAAATGAAGGGCGAGTAGACAGTCCTTATCAGGCCAATGATCTGGCTAATATTTTGACTGGTAACATCGGACTCAAAGGAGCACCTCACTTTGTGCGTCCTCAACAGGCGATCAACTATGTGGAATGCCATGATAACGCAACCTTCTTTGACTATCTCAAGGTTGAAGATCCTAATATTTCAGAGGAGCAGCGTCAGGCTAAAGCTCGACTCGGCTTGCACCTCGTACTCTTAGCTCAAGGAATTCCCTTCCTACATGCTGGTCAAGAGTTCTATCGCAGCAAGGGCTTAGAAGAGAATACTTACAATCTTCCAGATACTCTAAATCAACTAGACTGGCTTTCTTCTATAGCTTATGAAACAGATATTCAGTTCCTGCGCGAATTGATTGCCTATCGTAAAAAGGAAGAACTCCTCCGCCTTGTAAATGCCCAAGACATTCGAGATTATTGTCAAGTTACTTGGACTTCGGAGAAGACCTTCTCATACAGCATCGAGAAAGGCGGGCGTAAGTTGCTTATCTTGGTCAACCTTGGGGATCAAGAATGGACTTATCGACTCAAACAGCCTGCTAGATTAGCAATTTCCTACCCTAATATTTATGGAAGAGAGCAAGAGCTTTCTCAAGAAGAATTTACCGTTCCAGGCCATGGTTGGATCTTGGTAGAACAAGCATAAAAAAATTCCTGCAAGAAGTTCTTGCAGGAATTTTTTAGTCTTCTACTTCGACAAAGCGTCCAATAATATGAACATTGTCTGAAATTGTTATAAAAGCTTGAGGATCCGCTTTTTTCATTAAAAATTTAAACTCATTAAACTCTGCTCGGGTAATAACAGTGAGCAAGACCGCTTTTTCCTGATGGTTATAGGTTCCTTCGGCATTGTGGATAATGGTTGCCCCACGATGCAATCGCTTATGGATTTTCTCAATAATCTTATCCGGTTGGCTAGTGACAATCATAGCTTGCATCCGCTTCTGCTTGGTAAAGACGGCATCTGTCACTCGACTGGAAACAAAAATGGTAATCATCGAATAGAGGGCATACTTCCAACCAAAGGTCATCCCTGCTATCAACATGATGGTCCCATTGACGATGAGAGAAATTTTACCGACATTCTTGCCCGTTCGCTTTCGAATGGTCAAACTGACAATATCGGTTCCCCCACTAGAGATATTATTCCGAAGGGCAAAACCAATCCCTGTCCCCATAACAACACCCCCAAACAAGGCGTTCATGATAGGATCATTGGTGAGAGTAACTACGGGGACAAATTGGATAAAGAAGGAACTCATGGACACCGTGATAAAGGTGAAAATGGTAAATTTATGGCCAATTTGATACCAGGCAATAATCATTAAGGGTAAATTGATGGCATAAAATGACAAGGAAACAGGAATCGTAAAGCCCAAAAATCGATCACTAAGAGCAGAAACAATCTGTGCTAACCCTGTCGCTCCACTTGAATACACACGTCCCGGCTGGAAAAAGAAGTTCACAGCAATCGCAGATAAAAATCCATAGACCAATGAGGCTGAAATCTTTTCATCATACTTTTCGCGAGAAATGCTTTTCAAGACCCGTAATAATTTAAAATTATAAGCAATTCTTCTCACATAATAACGTAAGATTTTACCTAAGCGAGTTTTTTTCATGACTATCTCTTAATTTATAAATAAAGGGAAAATCCCAGAAGCTACTTCTGCAGATTTTCCGCTTTTATTCTTACTCCTCAGTTTTGACTTCTACTTGTAGACTCAACTCTTCCAGTTGTTTGGTAGCTACTGTAGAAGGGGCTTGGGTCATTGGATCTGTTGCCTTGTTGTTCTTAGGGAAGGCAATCACTTCACGGATATTCTCCTCACCAGCTAACAACATAACAAAACGGTCCAAACCAAGAGCCAATCCACCATGTGGAGGGAAACCATAATCCATAGCTTCTAGCAAGAAACCAAATTGCTCTGTTGCATCTTCTATTGAGAAACCGAGAGCTGTAAACATCCGTTCTTGCAATTCTTTTTGGTTAATCCGGAGACTTCCTCCTCCAAGTTCGTAACCATTGAGCACAATGTCATAGGCAATGGCACGTACCTTGGCAAGATCGCCCTCTAATTCATGAGCTGTCTCTGCTTGCGGAAGTGTAAAGGGATGATGAGCACTCATGTAACGGCCTTCTTCTTCAGACCACTCAAACATTGGCCAATCTACCACCCATAGGAAGTTGAATTGACTGTTGTCGATGAGGTCCAATTCCTTGGCAATTCTACAACGAAGGGCACCTAGTGTTGCGTTGGCTACTTCTAATGTATCTGCTACAAAGAGGACCAAATCTTTCTCTTCCAACTGTAAAGCATTTGTCAACTCTGTTGTCACATCTGTCAAGAACTTAGCAACTGGGCCGTTCAAAGCACCATCCGCTACCTTGACCCATGCTAGACCTTTAGCCCCATATTGTTTGGCTACTTCGGTCATCTTATCGATGTCTTTACGTGAGTAGTTATCTGCAGCGCCTTTGACGACAATGGCTTTCACTGCTGGAGCTTCTGAAAAGACCTTGAAGTCTAAGCCCTTTACAACTTTTGTCAAGTCTGTCAAGAGCATATCAAAGCGAGTATCTGGTTTGTCAGAACCGTAAAGAGCCATCGCATCATCGTACTTCATCCGTGGGAAAGGAAGGGTGACTTCAATTCCCTTGGTTTCTTTCATGACACGCGCGATTAAACCTTCCGTAATATCTTGAATTTCTTGCTCTGTCAGGAAGGAAGTTTCTAAGTCGACCTGTGTAAACTCAGGTTGACGGTCTCCACGTAAATCTTCATCACGGAAACATTTGACGATTTGATAATAGCGGTCAAAGCCAGCATTCATCAATAACTGTTTGGTGATTTGAGGGCTTTGAGGCAAGGCATAAAAGTGACCCTTGTTAACACGAGATGGAACGAGGTAGTCACGCGCCCCTTCTGGTGTTGATTTAGAAAGGAATGGTGTTTCCACATCAATAAATTCCAACTCATCCAAGTAGTTGCGGATAGAATGCGTTACCTTGGCACGTAATTTCAAGTTTTCCAACATTTCTGGACGACGCAAGTCCAAATATCGATAGCGTAGACGGGTATCGTCGTTAGCTTCAATGCCGTCCTTGATCTCAAATGGCGTGGTTTTTGCCGTATTAAGGACAGTCAAAGAAGAAACATGCATTTCAACCTGACCTGTTGCAATTTTATCATTGGCTTGCTGTCTTGTAGCAACTTGACCTGTCACTTCGATCACATACTCGCTACGAAGACTTTCGGCCGTTGCCATGACTTCCGAACTGACAGTTTCTGGATTGATGACCAATTGCATAATCCCTTCACGGTCCCGCAAATCAATAAAGATCAATCCACCCAAATCGCGGCGTCGACTCACCCATCCCTTGAGGGTTAGTTCTTGTCCAATGTGTTCCTCGCGAACACGCCCAGCATACATGGAACGTTTCATTGTATTTTTACTCTCCAAACTAATATTCTTCCTTCTATTTTACCATAAAGCCTGTCAGATAAGTGCTTTTCCAGAGATTTTTCCAGAAAAAACAGTTCTTTTATTCAGCTTCTTTCCTGGTAGGAGCTTTCTCTTGTTTGGCCTCTTCATCGTATAGGGTTGGGGCCAAGATTTTCATCAGACTAGCTGTTCCAAAACGCATGATAGCTGCCAAGACTCCAAATATTGGAGCCAAGTTACGGAAAAAGAAGTCTCCTCTGATTAATTGAGTGATGAGGCCCGTCATGAGAAAGACCACGATTCCTTGAAGAATCGCATAAACAGCTATTTTCTTCATTGTTTTCATCTTGTACCAGTTCCTCTCTTTCTAGTAGACAGACTTATCCACAGATTTGTGGATAAGTCTGTGAATATGGGGATAAGTTTCTTCAAAACCATAGGAAAAAGGTTGAGACTGGGTATTCTCAACCTCTTCGCATCTTACTTAAATTGATCCGGCTGACCTTTGTAGTTAGCCCAGTCCTGACTTAAGAAACGATTGTTAATCTTGTATTCAGGGGCCGGTTGAGGGTTAGAGACAAAAGGATCAACTGCCTTGTCAAATGCCAACCATCCATTCCAGCCCATATGAATGGTATCCTGCATAAAGTAAGGTTTATCACCATCTTTAGAAAAATCAGCAATATGGGTAAAGCCTTGACTTTCTAGTTGGTAACGGATTTTTTCAACTGTCCGTTGATACATTTCTTTACTCAAGCCTGTATAAGCCATCCATTTCGAGTTCACTGGAGGGATGACAAAGATGACATTGGTTTTAGATTGAGCAAACTGATCCAAGACCAACTGTAAATCATTGTATTCTGGGGATTGTTCATAGGATTCATTCTTTTGGAATCCTTTGAGTTTCTTGAGCTTACTCGCAAGACGATGGGTATAAAAGCTATTGCTAATGCCTAGTTTATTATTATTTGTTTTCTTTTTGGCTTCCGCCGTCGCCACCTCTTCTAAGGCTTCGTAAGAAAATGTATCTGGTAAGTCATTTAAGCGAGAGAGAACTTTCTTCTCATAGTTGCTATTGTTCATTGCCGTAAAGGTGCTAAAGAAGGCATCCTCCCGACGAACAAAGCGCATGAGGGTCTGATTGAGACCTTTTTCAAAACTAGATAGATTTTGACCTTTGGCTAGCTTCTGAACTCCTCCCTGCATAGCAACATTAGGGTACTGCTGCAAGAGACGAGATGCCGCATACTGGCTTGCTGGTCCAGCTTCTTGGTTGGCCAAAAAGCTCGTTAATTGGTCACTGTTAAAGTATTGCTGGAAGGCCGATGAATCATAACCGTCCTTCGTAAACCACTGGGGCGATACTACATAAACAGCCGTTTTCCCTTCTAGTTGAGGAAGAATTTGCTGCATCCCAAAATATTGGTTCAAGGATGCTGCCCCTCGTTGCCCTAGAAAATACGGACGATAAGAGCGATCATACTTCTCTGCTAGTACTGCTGGGTGGACGATGTCAAATCGCAACCATTCGCTGGAACCAAAGAAGGGTACAAAACGATAGTTGGGATCCCCGAGCGCTTCTTCCTTACGGGCACGACTTTTAAAGCCTTCTGCCGTCAAGCTCACTGCAGCCTTTTTCTCCTCTGTCAGATTATGTTTGTGGTTAATCGGATAGAAAAAGAGAAGAGCAGCAACAAGAGCCATGGCGCAAAAGACTGGACCCAGAATCAGCCACAATCGTTTAAGCATTCTGAAGCTCCATGACACCTTCTACGATTTTGTTGGCAGTATTCCAGTCATCACGACCAAATTCAGATACTGGAACCCGAATATCGAAGCGGTTTTCCAATTCAACAATCAATTCAACGGTTCCCATGCTATCAAGAACACCAGCATCAAATAGATCCTCATCCATCATGTCTGAGACATCTTCCATAAACAATTCGTCAATAATTTCAATTACTTGTGATTTTACATCCATTTTTCATTTTTCCTTTTCTTATTTCATTTTTGGAAACCATTGCTGATTCAAGAAGCCTGAGAAAATCAGGAAGGACAGCATAACGGTATTGAAGGTAATAAAGATTCCAAGAGCCTGGGTCCAGCGATTGTCTGGTAGGGGCTCTAGTCCTTTTGCTTTACGTTCTTTATTGATTGTTTTTTTCTTCCGAAGCCAGGCATCATTGATCACAAGACCAAGTCCGTGGAAAAGACCATAAGCAACATAATACCAGGTCACTCCATGCCAGAAGCCCATGACCAACATGTTGATGATATAGGCAATGTTTGACGTTGTAATCCGACTCTGAAAGACCTTGTTGCGCATCAAGACCATGACCAGACGCATAAAGACAAAGTCACGGAACCAGAAGGACAAACTCATGTGCCAACGATTCCAAAACTCCTTTAAATCACGTGATTTGAAAGGAAGATTAAAGTTGATTGGGCTCTTAATCCCCATCAGGTTGGATGCCGCAAGGGCAAACATGGAATAGCCTGCAAAGTCAAAGAAGAGATCTAAACCAAAGACGTACATCACCCCTAAGGTTCCTAGGTTAAAGACGCCCCCTTGAAGAAGGGCATAGGTCTTGACATGTCCAAGTAAGAGGTGGCCAAAGATATGAGCTAGAATAAACTTATAGAGAAAGCCAAGCATGATATACTTGACACTCTGCTCCAGCATATCGAGGAGCTCATCTCGATCTGGAATCGTTAGATAATCTTCATTGAAGCGTTTGAAGCGGTCGATCGGCCCACTTGAAAAAGTCGGCATAAAGAGCAAGAAACGCAAGAATTCCCAGAGACTAAATTCTTTGAGGGTCCCATCTCGCATCTCGATAATCATCCCTACCGCTCGGAAGGTCAGATAGGAGATCCCAAGGAAGCCCATCCAAGACTGGGTCCCATCAATGGCTGGTTGCACCTTCACAAAAATCAAGGGCAAAACGACCAAGAAAGAGTGAAGGTAAAAGACCCACTTGTTATCACGCTGGCTTCGATAGATTTTATAAGAATAGACCCAAAGGATTTGCCAAAAGAGGTAGAAAAGAACCGCATAGATTTGTTTCAAATCCGTCCCTGTCAGCATCAAAACAATAAAGGCTAGGCTGACCAAGGCTTCATAGACTGGGAAACGCTTTTTAAAGAAGAGGCCAACAAAGATGGGCAATAAGGCCCCAATCAGATAAATAAAGTAGACCGGGGTCCCATAGGGTTCTAAATGAGGGAGCTGTTTCAAAAACTCGATCATCGGTTGTTAACCTCGCTA
>CABREZ010000023.1 GCA_902470035.1 uncultured Streptococcus sp.
TTTTTCCTCTACTAGATGAAGAATACTTGGTCTCGGTCTCTGGTAGATATTCTTTAGAAGAAGCACCAAAAGACCAGTCAATACCAGATTGCTCCCTAGAAAAAGAGCTTCACTGTACCATTTCTTATAGGCAAAGACCGCCAGCAAAAGACCCACCCAGATGACAATGATCTTGGTATCCATGACATGGGTCACCTTGGTAAAGAAGGCCGTCAGTGCTGCAGGCAGATCGCCTCGAATAGCAGACTGAATCGTGCTATCAAAGCCTGTTAATTGTTGCGGGTAAAAGCGAATCACATACCCGAGAATCACAAAAATGAGAAGGGCGAAGCTTGCCCTCGCCCAATGTTGTTGTTTATTTTTCATATTTTTTCAAAATCGGTTGCAATAAGGTATAGATCAACCCAAATGCGACGGCCCAAATCACCCCTTCGATTAGGTTAAACGGTGCAACCATTGCGGCTAAATAGTGGACAAGCCCTAGTGTTTTCGAAATATCATAGTTCATAAAACGAGCATACAAAGGGATTGCATAGACATAGTTCACCAATACCATGGTGATACTCAAGCTGATCGTTCCAACAATCGTTGCCAGGACAAATCGACCATGGGTCCGTTCCTTGTTCCAAATCCATGCAAAAGCAAGGACAAAAACAAGAACTCCAATGATATTGATTGGCAATCCGATCAAGGTTTCAAGCCCCTTATTATTAAGGGCTAACTTAAGGACAGATCGGATCAAGGTCACCCAAACGGCACTTTTAAAATCCAACAGGACCAAGGCCAACAAAATGGCGATGATACTCAAATCAATTTTGAAGAAATCTATCAAGAAAGAAAATTGATAGAACATCAAAATAAAAGATAAAGCGGATAAAACAGCCACTAGGGTCAGTTTACGTGTATTTGTCATAACAGGTTCCTCCAATTTTTTAAAAATTAGAGAAGCTGGAAAGACGTCTACTCCATCATTCTACTCTAAACTATTTAAACAAAGCTTAAACTAGAAAATATTCTAGTTACTTTAGCTGGTCTCCATCGAAACATGCCGTTAGTCAGTCTTAGACCCTAACGTTCCATTTTCATGCATCAGCTCTAAACAGATCAGAATAGATGTCAGTCTATTCGTCTCTCGTCTTCTCCCATCCAGACTATACTGTCGGTTGTGGAGTCACACCACATCAGCTTGCGCTCGCGGACTTCTTTTAGAGTATGGAAAAGAACATTTCCTAGTAAAAGTCACCGCCGGTCGGGAATTACACCCTGCCCTGAAGACCCCTTAATCATAACAAAAAACACCTGCTATTGCAAGTGTTTTGTAATATCAAAAGTTACAACAAGTGGACTTTTGTAAAGAGCATTTGCCCTACTTCAACTTATCTCCATCATACTGATGGACCAGCTCTAAGCCTGCAAACTCCTGTTGTCTGAGGGCTTCATAGACAATCATACAAACGGTATTGGAGACATTCAAGCTTCGAACATGTTCATCATTCATCGGAATCCGAATTGCCTTTTCAGCATGGAGCCGCATAAAATCCTCTGGTAAGCCTTTGTCCTCACGACCAAAGATGAAATAATGTTCTAAATTATCATTATAATTTACATTCGAATAGGTCTGATCAGCAAATTTTGAAACCAGGTGGACCTTTCCACCAGTTGCAACCTCCATAAACTCATCCAAGCTGTCGTAAAAGCGAACATCTAACTTATCCCAATAATCCAGTCCCGCACGTTTCATCTTTCGATCATCAATAGGAAAAGCCATGGGACGGATGATATGGAGAGGAGCATTGGTAGCTGCACAAGTGCGAGCGATGTTCCCAGTATTTTGGGGAATTTGAGGTTGGTAAAGAACTACATGGTTTTTTGATTTGGTTTCTGTGTAAGCTAATTCTTCAATATTCATCACGATCTCATTTCTGACAAAAAAATAGCCACACTGCCCGGAGTCAAGCTCAGCAAACAGCGTGGTTACGACTTCATTAACTTAACTCACAACAGGTTTGAGGTAAATCAATGAGGTTACTGTATCAGTATACCACTTTCATGCCTCCTGTCAACTATTTCGACAAAAAAATTTCACTTTTTTACATTCTCTTTCATGTATTGAAGAGAATCTGGCTCTTTATGCCTTATTTCCACTATTAAGAGGTGATTTTTTTTTGAAAATAGAGTAAGATAGAATCATACTTTGGAGGAAATATTCATGAAAATTATTGTAGTTGGAGGCGGTAAGGTCGGAACAGCACTCTGTCGTTCCCTCGTCGCGGAAAATCACGATGTCATCTTGATTGAACAAGATGAAGCCGTTGTTAATCATATTACCAAACGCTACGATATCATTGGTATTGTTGGTAATGGTGCCAACTTTAAGATTCTCGAACAAGCAGATGTGGCCGACTGTGACATCTTTGTCGCCCTGACAGAGCAAGACGAAGTCAACATGGTTTCTGCCGTCCTGGCCAAGAAAATGGGAGCTAAAGAGACCGTTGTCCGCGTCCGCAATCCCGAATATTCAAATTCTTATTTTAAAGAAAAAAATATTCTCGGCTTCTCCCTAGTCGTCAATCCTGAACTTCTAGCCGCTCGCTACATTGCTAATAGCATTGACTTCCCAAATGCCTTGTCTGTTGAGCACTTTGCTGGTGGACGAGTCGCTTTTATGGAATTTAAGATCAAAGAGGAAAGCCCACTCTGCCAGATGACCCTTTCTCAATTCAGAAAGAAATATGGAAACATTATTATCTGTGCCATCGAACGACAAGGTCAGTTAACGATTCCAGATGGGGACTTCACTTTACAAGCCTTTGATAAGATTTTTATGACGGGAAATCGAGTGGAAATTGTGAATTTCCACAATAGCATTCGTCCTCAGGTTGTTAAAAGTCTCCTCCTAATCGGAGCTGGTAAGATTTCCTACTATCTCCTAAATATTTTGGAAAATAGCAAACGGAAGATCGACTTAAAAGTCATTGAAATCGAGCAAAAACGAGCAGAATGGTTTAGTCAAGAATTCCCTGATCTCTATGTTATCCAAGGAGATGGGACATCAAAAGATATTCTAATGGAAGAGCGCGCAGGTAACTTTGATGCCGTGGCGACACTAACAGGGGTCGATGAAGAAAACATTATCGCTTCTATGTTCCTAAATAGCGTAGGGGTTCAAAAGAATATTACCAAGGTCAACCGAACTAGCCTGCTGGAAATTATTGATCGGCAAGATTTTTCAAGTATTGTGACACCGAAGGGCATTGCGGTGGATACCATCATGCATTTCATCCGTGGGCGTTATAATGCCCGCTATTCAAATCTTGAAGCCTTGCACCACGTTGCTAACGGTCAAATCGAGACCCTTCAATTCCAGATTCGCGAAGAAAACAAGATGACGGGCAAACCTTTGGCACAACTAAAATTGAAAAAAGGTGTTCTCATCGCAGCCATTATTCGAAACGGGAAAGCTCTTTTCCCAACTGGAGATGACCATCTTTTGATAGGGGATCGCATTATCGTTACTACCCTTATCAGCAATATCACGAAAATCTATGATTTGTTAGAGGGGTAAGCCATGAACAAAAGTATGATTCGCTACCTTTTAGCAAAACTCCTTCTGATTGAAGCCATGTTGCTCTGTGTGCCGATTGTGGTTGCACTTCTCAATCTAAAGAACGATTTTGTTGTCAAGGATAGCCCGACTGTCTTTATATCCCTATTTGCAACCATTGCCATCCTCCTTCTATTGGGAGGGATTGGTTCCTTTTTCAAACCCAAAGATTTTCACATCTATGCAAAGGAAGGCGTTCTGATTGTGGCTTTGTGTTGGATCCTCTGGTCCTTCTTTGGTGCTCTTCCTTTTGTCTTTTCAGGACAAATCCCAAATATCATTGATGCATTTTTTGAAGTTAGCTCTGGTTTTACGACCACAGGGGCAACTATTTTAAATGACGTCTCCGTCCTCAGTCCTTCCCTTCTCTTCTGGCGTAGTTTCACCCACTTAATTGGAGGGATGGGGGTGCTGGTCTTTGCCCTAGCTATTATGGACAACAATAAGAACAGCCACCTCGAAGTAATGAAGGCAGAAGTTCCTGGTCCCGTATTTGGTAAAATTGTATCCAAATTGAAGAACACAGCTCAAATCCTATATTACCTCTATTTGGCCCTCTTCTTCCTATTTGTGATTATCTACTTCTGTGCTGGCATGCCTCTTTATGATAGCTTTATTATTGCTATGGGGACTGCTGGTACCGGTGGCTTCACCGTCTTCAACGACGGGATTGCCCACTACCATTCGACCCTCATCACCTATTTGGTCAGCTTTGGAGTCTTGGTCTTTGGGGTCAATTTTAACCTTTATTACTACATCATGCTTCGCAAGTTCAAAGCCTTCTTCGGCGATGAGGAACTTCGCACCTACCTGATGATTGTCGGGGTTTCTTCCCTTTTGATTGCCTGCAACATTTTCCATCTCTATCATAATTTTGCGGATAGTTTTGAAATGTCCTTTTTCCAAGTCTCCAATGTCATTACCACGACTGGATTTGGTTTTGGCAATACTGTTGATTGGCCGCTCTTTTCTCAGTTCCTCCTTCTCATGCTCATGGTGGTTGGTGGATCCGCTGGTTCAACGGCCGGGGGGCTAAAAGTGATTCGTTGCTTGATTTTAGCTCGGATCGGGAAGAATCAAATTCGTTCGACTCTCTCACCCAACCGGGTGATGACCCTACATGTGAATGGCACTGCCTTGGATAAGGACACCCAGCACAAAATCTTAAAATATTTCGTAGTCTATACCTTGATTACGATCGCCCTCATTGTGGTTGTCAGCTTTGACAGCAACAATTTTATGACGGTCGTCAGTGCAGTCTTTAGTTGCTTTAACAATATCGGACCGATGATTGGGACAACGGATACCTTCGCTATCTTTAGCCCCATCTCTAAATTCTTACTATCAATTGCCATGATTGCAGGACGGTTAGAAATCTACCCGATGTTACTGCTCTTTATGCCTCGCACTTGGTCCGATCGCTAAAAACAAAAAGTTTTGGAGAATTTCCAAAACTTTTTTCTTTGCTCTGAGTGAGACTTCTTATAAAAGTTTGCTCTAACTTAATTTTCGCTTTTCTCTTCTTCTAGGTGGCTTCTCAGACTGAAATGATCTGGAACTGGATCCACTCCAGTTTTGCTCCAGGGATGGCAACGAAGAATCCGAGCAAGCCCCATCAGAATCCCTTTTAAACCATGCCGTTCAATGGCCTGAATCATATAGTTTGAACAGGTAGGACTATAGCGACAGGAAGGTGGAAAGAGGGGTGAAAGAAGGCGTTGATAGAGACGAACAAGGCCGATCGCACATTTCTTCATTATTTTTTCGTCTTTGTCACTGCAAGGGTATGCAATTGGCTGATTTCTTTTTTATTGAGACGGCGGTATTCACCAGGTCGAAGTCCAGAAACGTCTAGATTTCCAAATTGGGTCCGAGACAATTTATCCACCAAGAGGCCAATGGCTTCAAACATCTTCTTGACTTGGTGATTGCGTCCTTCATGGATGGTCAATTGGACAACTGAGCGATTCTTTTCTGGGTCAACTTTAAGAATCTCATAGGTTGCTGGCTTGGTCTTTTTACCATCAATGGTCACACCACGAGTCAAGGGACGCAAGTTTTCTTTGTTGGCCAATCCCTTCACACGCGCAACATAAACCTTATCGATCTCATTACGCGGGTGGATCATTTCATCCGTAAAATCACCATCATTGGTCAAAATCAGAACACCAGAAGTATCCCAGTCCAAACGACCGACAGGATAAATCCGTTCCTTGACTTGCGGTAACAAATCAATAACAGTTGGTCTCCCTTTATCGTCTGATACACTGGAAATGACTCCTCTTGGTTTATTTAAGAGGTAGTAAACCTTCTCTTCATTGTAGATTGGTTGACCTTCTACTTCCACCTTGTCTCCAGACTTGATCATCGTCGCCAATTCACGGACCACTTGACCATTTACAGTGACAAGGCCTTGTTTAATCAATTCCTCTGCTTTGCGGCGGCTTGCGACACCAGCATGAGCAATATATTTGTTAATTCTCATCAATTTCCTCCGTTCTTTCTGTAAATAATTGGCTTTCTTGACCGATTAACTCCGTCTCTTCAACAATTGGTAGCTCGTCTAGATGGTTAATCCCCATGTAATCCAAAAAGTAATCTGTCGTCACATAGAGATTAGGTCTCCCAATGACATCTTTCTTCCCATCTTCTCGAATCAACTCAAAAGAAAGTAATTTTGAAATAGCCCCACTTGAGTTAACCCCTCGAATATCATCGACTTCAATCCGAGTAATCGGCTGTTTATAGGCAATGATGGAGAGAGTTTCCAAGGCGGCACGAGAGAGACTTTGATTCATTGGTGACTTTGAATACTCACGTAACAGCTCTGCATATTGGGACTTGGTCACTAATTTATAGGTTGACGCTGTTTCTAATAAGGCCATACTAGAATCTTGATCCTGCTCATATTTCTGGGCCAATTTTTCTAAACTTTGAATTACTCCTGTGGGAGGAAGGGATAAGAGGTCGGCAATCTGCCTCACCGTCAAACCATCTTCTCCTGCAACAAACAAGAGGGCCTCCATCTCTGCAATTTTACTCATTATTTAATCCTACTAAAATAATATCTCCAAATGGTTCTTCCTGAAGAGCCTCAACTTCTTGTACTTTAATTAATTCCAAAGTCGCCAAAAAGACTGTAATCAGTTCGTTGACATCCTTGGCTTCCTCAAAAATATCTTGTAGCAAGATTCTCTTACCAGGCTGACACAAGTGACGAACAACATTCATCAGATCTTCAATTTTATACTCGTCTCGAACAATGGTCGTATGATTTTGTCGAAATTCTTCTTTCTTTTTCGTTAACAAGTTTGAAAAGGCCAAGAAAAGATCAATCGTGGTCTTGTCATGGACCAATTCTGCATCATCATAGACTAATTCCGTTTTGGGTTTTGAAAAATATTGGGCTCTCTCCTCGTGTTGAAGGGCCATCTTTTCACCCAATAGTTTAAACTTCCGGTACTCTTCGATTTGAGACAGGAGGTCCTGCTCTAAATCTTCTTCATCCGTTGCTTGCTCCGCAATTTTTGGAAGGAGACGCCGACTCTTAATCAAGGTCAACTGACTGGCCATCAGCATGTATTCACCAGCAACCTCTAAGCGCATGGCTTGGAGGGTCGTCAGATAGGCCAAGTACTGCTCGATTACCTCAATTAGAGGAACCTCATAAATATCCATCTGATATTTTGAAACGAGGTGTAAGAGAAGATCCAAGGGACCTTCAAAATCCTTTATTTTAATATCCATTACTTATACTTTTCTAGGGTTACTAGGGTTTTTAAACCGAGCTCTCGGGCGATGCTAAACAGATCCATCCCCTGTTCTCTTTGTTTTAAAATGTATTGTTCCCGCAAGGATTGCGCCGAAAGATTTTCAAAACCTTTTTCCAATAGAAAGGATTCTAATTGACGGAAGCCCCACTGACGTGAATAGGCCTTGCCCTTGTTATCAAATAAATAAGTCCCTGTCATCAAATCTGTCAACTCTCCCAGAAGTGCATCCGGGATACGCAAAACCCGTTTCTGTCCTTCTTTCCCTACTCGTAAAACCTGAAAATCCAGTTCAATATCAACGATTTTCAACTGAAGAATTTCACTAGGCAACAAGCCCATCTCGACAATCAATAGGGCAATCAAGCGCCCTTGGGATAAGTCTGATCCTTCCCACAAGAGGGATAAGTCCAATAGTTCTTGATCGTGGCTTTTCGGCACAGAGACTTTTGGAAGGACCAAACGATGGTAATCCTCAATAACCTGGTGCTGATAAAGATAAAACAGAAATTGGTTGACGGCTGATAGCTTCCGTTTTTGAACAGCTGGTTTAAAATCCTTAATCGAAGCTTGATAAATTCGAAGATTGGTATCTGAGACATGGTTATGAACAGTATCCACGAACTGATCCAAATCATAAGAATAGGCCGTCTGTGAATTTTCACTTAAGTCTTTTTCTTTGATAAAACTAGCTATGTATTCTTTCATTTTTTCCTCATCTCATATTCATTTGAGAAATTGTGCATGAGGGAGTTGATGGCTTTTAAAATGGATTTTCGAGTGATGATCCCTTCAAAGACTCCATCCTCTGAAACAACTGGTAGAAAGGATTCCTCTACCAACTTATGCAAGACTTCTGTCAAATTATACTCTTTTCCTAAGTACTCTCCATCCTTCTTCGTCATATGAACGATATCCATGGATGAAAAGACTTCATCAGAATAATCATGTTTCATTTGGTAAGAAAGAATATCTGTTAAAGAAATCGTTCCTACGTATTTCATTTGATCGGTCACAACAGGAACACGAGTGTAGCTAATTTGACTCAGCACCAAGATGGCATGATCCACATTATGCGTATCAATCAAGACAGCCAAATTGCGCGCTGGAGTCAAAAAAGTCTTTTCTTCTCGGAGAATAAACTCCTCAAATTCCTTGGCGATCATCGATCAAACTCCTTTGTAAGAGGTTCATAGACCTCATGTTTCCGATTTAAAAATTCAACTCGATAGGAATCTGCATCAATTTCCACTTTAGCATAGAGGCACTCTTGAATGGGCCCCCTCGGTAAACTGACTGACCCAGGGTTCAGAAAAAGGGTACGCCCTTCCTTCCAAGCATCCGGAATATGCAGATGGCCATAGAGGCAGATATCTGCATCTTCTTCCTGGGCCCACAAATCTAACTTTTGAAAACTAAAATTAATTTGGAAAAGATGACCATGGGTTTGAATAATCCGAGTAGGACCCAATTGCGTCACCAGACGTTCAGGGTACTCCCCATAAAAGTCCATGTTCCCTTTGACAACATAAATGCCTTCCCATACAGGGTCGGTACTTTCTAACTCAGAATCCCCGTTGTGAAAAATGGCATCGACCTTTCCTTTATAGTGGTTTTTGATCTCTTCTACGATCTGACGATCGCCATGAGAATCGCTCATGACGATAATTACTTGTTCTGCCATGCTGGGAATACCTCCACTAATTTCTTCACGGCTAAAGCACGATGCGATTGTTGGTTTTTCTCCTCTAGAGTTAGTTGAGCAGATGTCTTACCTGTTTCTCCTACTAAAAAGAGGGGATCATAGCCAAAACCGTTCTCACCTTTTGGTTCAAAATTGATATAGCCTGGCCAATCCGCCTCCACAACAAGGCTCTCCTTACCAGGACTGGCAACTACTAAGGTTGTATGAAATTTTGCTGACCGATCCTTCAATTCAAAGACCATCGCCAACTCATGTAAGAGCTTGGCATTGTTCTCTAAGTCGGTCGCTCCCACACCTGCAAAACGAGCAGACCAGACACCTGGTAAGCCCCCAAGGATATCGACCATGAGTCCTGAATCATCTGCCAAGACCATTTTCCCTGTTAGCTGTGAAATTGTCTCAGCTTTTAGGCGAGCATTTTCTTCAAATGTCATTCCTGTTTCAGTGACTTCTGGAAAATCAGGATAATCATTGAGATTCTCGACTTCAAAACCCATTTGTTCAAAGATCTGACGAAACTCTTTGGTTTTTCCTTCATTCCGAGTAGCGATTAGCAAGCGATCCTTAAGACCTTCCTGGCCCAAAAAATCTGCAAGTGGAAGACCATTTTTAGGCAGATAAACAGAGAGCAATTGCTCTCCTTCTACTATGAGAAGAGCTCCTTGACGTTGCACGATTTCAATCTTCCGACCTACTGTTTCCTCTACAATTTGAAAGAGGAAGGTCAAAAACTGTAAGCTAGAGGCGTAACGAACAACCGTTACATTTAGGGGGAAGCCCAAGTCTGTGTCTCCAACTAGTGATTCTACTAAGTCAACAAGCTCAGAAGCTTCTGAAGAGACTTCACTATATTCGTTATAGTCACTCCGATCTCCCCATTCAGCTAGAAACCAATTTAAGGCATCTTTGTATTCATATATCTTTTGGTTCATAATTCTACATGCTCCACATGAACGACTTGATGCAACCAAGTTTTAGCAATCGCTGCAAAACTGGCTGCATTGGCCGTTGTATAAAACTGATGGTGGCAATCCTCCAGTTGGCGACTGCGATTAATCTCAAAATAGTTGAGCAAGACTGAGATGTCCCGGACACACTCAGCACCGCTATCAATTAATTGAACCTCTGGCCCCATGACATTTTGAATAATAGGGCGAAGGAGAGGATAATGGGTGCATCCCAAAACCAGCGTATCCACTTTCCCAGCCAAAGGTTTCAATGTTTCATAGACGACTTTTTTTGTAACACTGGACTGCAACTCATTGGATTCCACCAGAGGGACAAACTTCGGACAAGCTAAACTCTCTACTGCCATTTCTGGTGACAGGCTTTGAATTTTTTTCCGATAAATATCTGAGGCAACCGTCATTGGAGTCCCAATCACTCCAATTCGTTTGCTTTTTGTCGCCTTGATCGCTGCGGAAGCTCCTGGCAAAATCACTCCTAAAACAGGGATGTCCAAGGCTTCTTTCACCTCTTCCCATACAACGGCTGTCGCCGTATTACAGGCCAAAACAATCATCTTCACATTTTTCGTTAGGAGAAAACGAACCATCTCCCAAGTATAGTCACGAATTTGATTTGCTGGTCTCGGCCCATAAGGTGCTCTGGCAGAATCACCAATATAGACCACCTCTTCATGGGGAAGTTGCCGCATCAATTCGCGTACAACGGTTAACCCTCCGACACCCGAATCCAAAAAACCAATTGGTCGATTGTCCATCTGCCTTCCTTTCAAAACAAGGGACCAAGAAAAATCTTAAAGTCCCCTACTTATTTTATTGTGTCATCTGTTTTGCTTTTATTTCTTCTTCGTATTCAAAGATGCTTTTTGTTGATTCAGAATTTGACGGTAAACTTGTTGTACCTTCGCTTCACTTGGACGTTGACCACTAGCTCCCAATAATGTACGAACCGCTTCCACATTCAAACGTGGGTTTGATGCAAATTCTTTTTCAAACTGCTTGCGAAGTAGGTACATACCTGCCAACATTCCACCAAAGAAAGCAAGGATAATCAATAAAATTGTCAAAAATGTAGACATAAGTGTTTTTCTCCTAAATTCAATATTTACACATTTTCTATTATACCAAAAAGGCCCTATTTTTCAAAGTCAAAGCCATACAATGTTGCAAAGTAATCCTCTGGTTTTTCGGCCCGTCGGATGAGACGAGTTTGGCCCGATTCTTCTAATAAAATCTCGGCAGAGCGAAGCTTGGCATTGTACTGATAACCCATAGAATAACCATGCGCTCCTGTATCATGGATGACCAAAAGATCTCCAATCTCAGAGACAGGAAATTCCCGATTCTTGGCAAACTTGTCATTGTTTTCACACAAACTACCAACGATGTCTACTACTTCGGTCTCTCCATCTGGACGATCCAGATTGGTGATATGGTGGTAGGCACCGTACATAGCGGGACGGAGGAGATTGACAGCCGAAGCATCTACTCCTAGATAGGTCCGATAAGTCTGTTTCTTATGGGTGACATGGGTGACCAATAGGCCATGGGATGCCAGCATAAAACGGCCTAATTCTGTATAGATTTTCACTTGATCTAAGCCGACCGGAACTAAAATGTCCTCGTAAACCCGACGAACCCCCTCCCCAATCACAGCAATATCATTTGGTTGGTCTTCTGGTTTGTAGTTCACTCCAACCCCACCGGATAGGTTGACAAAGTCCAAGGTTACCCCTGTCTTTTCAACCACTTCTACTGCCAACTGGAATAATTGCTTGGCCAATTCTGGATAATAATCATTGGAGACGGTATTTGAAGCCAAGAGGGCATGGATCCCAAAGCGTTTGACTCCTAAGTCTTTCAACTCAATAAATGCTTGGATCAATTGCTCCTTGGTCATGCCGAACTTTGCCTCTTCAGGGTGATCCATGATATCCGTTCCCAGTTCAAACACCCCTCCTGGATTATAGCGACAAGAGATGACCTCTGGTAATGTCGCAACAGATTGTAGGAAGGCCACATCTTCGTAGGCATCTAAGTTGATAGTCGCTCCTAGTTGACGGGCAAAAACCATCTCTTCAGCCGGCGTATTGTTGGAAGAAAACATGATCTCTTGATCTGTAAATCCTAATTTTTGTGCCATCAGAAACTCCACATAGCTAGCACAGTCCACGCCACAGCCTTCTTCTTTGAGGATTTTTAGGATGGCTGGATTCGGGGTCGCTTTGATAGCGAAATACTCCTTAAATCCTGGATTCCAAGAAAAAGCTTGATGGAGGGCACGGGCTGTCTGCCGGATCCCAGCTTCATCATATAGGTGAAAGGGAGTTGGATAGGTTTCCGTAATTTGTTTTAATTTCTCCCTGCTAATAAATGGGCGTTTCATTTGAAGCTTCTCTTTTCTATCAATTTTCTTTAGTATATCACAAGTTTTCCAACAAAAAAAGCCGGTTCCCCGGCTCTTTTTCTTAATCGTTGCGTCCAAAAATACGTAAGATATTGATGAACAAGTTGATGAAATCAAGATAGAGTTCCAAAGCTAAAGCAACAACCCATCCATTGGTTGGCTGACCATTGGATTGTTCATAGACATAACGAATCTTTTGGTTATCCCAAGCAGTCAAACCTGCAAAGATAATCACACAAAGAATGCTAAGGACATAATCCATACCAGAGCTTTGTAAGAAAATGTTCGCAATCGAAGCAATGATAATTCCAATCAAGGCTCCCATAAATGCTCGGCCCATTCCAGACAAGTCTTTTTTGGTCACACGACCAATGGCTGACATGATAAAGAACATCAAGGCACTAACGACGAAGGCTTTATAAACTGTCGCTTGAGCATAGCGCGCAATGATAAAACTCAAGGTAAACCCATTCAAAGCTGAATAAGTTAAAAAGAGAGGCAAGGCCATGGGATTGTTTTTCACCGATTGTCTAGAAGCGACAAGGACCAAAATCAATTCAACGGCAATAGCAATATAATAGACCCATGGAGCCTGAGTTAGAATATATATGAAGGTTTCTTGGAAAAGGGTCATCATCAAAGCTGATACAACAGCTGAGATTCCAACTCCAACTCCAACTAGAGAATAAATTTTGCTATAAAAGCTATTAAGGCCACTTTGTTCGTGGATAACGGTTTGTTGATTCATGATCAATCATTCCTTTCAAACTTAAATTATTATGATTTTAACATTTTTCGATGGAAAAGTCTCCTCTTTGACCACTTTTTTCTCATTGGTTCTGAGGCTTCTTTGATAGCCCAGTACTTATCGACCATGGTCACGAGGAAAGATTCTTTGTAGCGTGGTGGAGCAAGCGTCAAGCCCCACATATGTTTGAGGATGATATCCTCTTCTTTTTTATTGAGGCTTGTTATCTTTTTTGCGTTTCGGACAGCTATCCGAGGATGTACCCAGGCATGGCTCTTGTTAAATTTGACCTGTCGCCAATCGTAGTAAAAAAGATCGTGTAAGAGTGCTCCCCTTGCTGTACTTTTGGTATCCCAGCCCATCTTCTTAGAAATACGGTAGCTGGTGTAGCTAACATGAATGGAATGCTCCAAGCGGTTGGAATGAATATGGTGGGGAATTTCCTTTAATTTTTGAAGTTTGGGATGCTGGATCAAATGTCCGACCTCAGCCATATATTCTTTGTCTTGTCGATACATGCGTCTCACCTCCTCACATCTTACTAGCACACTATTCTTCAATCATAGAAAAGATCAAAATCCCAGCAGCAACAGCGACATTCAGGCTCTCTGCCTGACCTGGCATGGTGATATGAACCAGCTGATCTGCATTCTCAGCCATCTTGGAACTAATTCCTTGTCCTTCATTGCCCATGACCAGTACAAAAGCAGGGACTTTCTCCACTTGCTTATAGTCAACGGAGTTTTGGGACAGGGTGGTCGCATAGATAGGTAGCTGACTTTCTTCAATGGCTGTTAAGAGTTGCTCCTTAGGTAAACGGATAACAGGAAGATGAAAATGACTCCCCTGCATAGAGCGCAAGGTTTTCATATTATACAAATCTGCCGATTGATCGGTTAAAAGCACCCCGTCAAAGCCTGCTGCATCGGCAGTCCGAATCATGGTGCCGACGTTGCCTGGATCTTGAACATCCTCTAACAATAAATACCGTCCTTGAGCCAGCTGAAGATGCTGGATTGGCTGTATCTTAATTTCTGCCACGATTCCTTGAGGGCTTTTGGAATCAGCAATTTCTGCTAAAACCTCAGGAGTTACGATGGTCACCTTCGTATCTTTCTTGACCTTATCTACAAACTCTTCCAGAACAAAGACTTGTTCAATCGGAGCCTGATGATTGATAGCTTCTTCATAAAGATGCCAGCCTTCGATCAGGTAGGAGTCGATTCGGTATTTTTTTTGATGAAGTTTTTTAACTTTTTTGATCCCATTATTGGACTTAGAGGTTATAATATTCATAAGACTATTATACCACATTCACAGGAGGAGCTTCTCCGTCCTGAGTAGGAATTCAAGCACAAGGAGAACAAGCATGCAAAAAGTTGAAATGACGGCCCAAGGTCGGGTTCAAGGTGTTGGCTTCCGTTGGGGAGTTTATAGCTTAGCATTAGAAATTGGAGGTATTACAGGCCGGGTCTGGAACAATGATGACGGAACGGTCACTATCCTTGCCGCCTGCGAAGACAATGCCCGCATGGCCAAATTTATCCAAGAAATACGAAAAGGCCCTACTCCTTTTTCAAAGGTTTCTTATCTAAACATCCATCTGGCAAACTTCGAACCCTACAAAGATTTTAAAATTTCAAATTAAGTCTAGAGAACTATTGTTAATTTGATAAAAAAACAGTAGAATAGAAAGGTATTATTTAAAATTAAAGGATTAAAACTTGTGAAAAAATATAAACGTTATTTACTTGCTGCTCTCAGCTTGTCTGCTCTCCTCCTCTTAACAGGATGTGTCAGCATCGACAAGACAACCAAACAACCAACCGGTTTTGTCTGGAATCTCATTGGAAAACCGATGGGGGAAGCCATCAATTTCTTTGCGACAGATCTTGGCCTCGGCTTTGGTCTAGGGATTATCCTCGTAACAGTGATTGTTCGTGTCATCATCTTCCCTCTAGGTATTTATCAATCTTGGAAGGCAACCTACCAGTCTGAAAAGATGAACTACCTCAAACCGATCTTTGCGCCGATCCAAGAACGCATCAAAAATGCGGAGACTCAAGAAGAGAAATTATTGGCCAACTCTGAATTGATGGATGCTCAAAAAGCAAATGGTGTCAGCCCATTCGGTGGTATTGGATGCCTGCCTTTGTTGATTCAAATGCCTTTCTTCTCTGCCCTATATTTTGCAGCTCAATACACTCCAGGTATTAGCAAGGACTCTTTCCTTGGCATTGGTCTCGGTTCAAAAAGTCTGGCTTTAACCTTAGTTGTTGCTGTTCTTTACTACATTCAAAGTATGCTCTCTCTCCATGGTATCGAAGATGAAAACCAAAGAGAAACTATGAAGAAAACAGCTCTCGTAAGTCCAATTATGATTGCAGTCTTCTCTTTGATGGCGCCAGCTGGTGTCACTCTCTACTGGGTAGTCGGTGGTTTCGTACAGATTATTCAACAATTTGTCATCAACTACCTCATCCGTCCAAGATTGCGCAAACAAGTTGCTGAGGAATATAAAAACAACCCTCCAAAAGCTCCAGCATCCAATGGACGTCGTGTAAAAAAAGATATCACACCTACTAATCCAACCAACGCTAAACATTCCCTTCCAACTAACGGAAACAAAAAACGAAACGCTGGAAAACAACGCAACCGTA
Organism: uncultured Streptococcus sp.; assembly: GCA_902470035.1. Taxonomy (GTDB): domain Bacteria; phylum Bacillota; class Bacilli; order Lactobacillales; family Streptococcaceae; genus Streptococcus. Next base: position 15,860 of record CABREZ010000023.1, read on the forward strand.
ACTAATATTAGCAAAAAGGCCGAGATATCATCTCGGCCTTTTCAGATTTAAGAAATAGTATTCCTAGAAACTTTCCTTAGGTGAGTACGGACGTCAGCGAACTTCTACGAAGTTCCATG
>CABREZ010000024.1 GCA_902470035.1 uncultured Streptococcus sp.
AATTGGAAATGATTCCTCAATCAGAAGTTGAGTTGTCAGGTGAAGATTTGGAAACCTTTGAAAAACTTTACAGCGTTCTTGAAGATGATGAGGACGTGCAAAAGATCTACACTAACGTAGATGGATTCTAATAGAAATAGACCTTTGAAGATAATTTCTTCGAAGGTTTTTTTCTTGAGGTTTGGCATTTTTAGGAAGAAAGGCAGAGGTCCAAAAAATAATGATATAGTTCCTGGCTATAACAGAGAGAAAAAAATAGGAATTAGACGAATAGGGGAGGCAGTGATAGAATAGAACTATGCTAGAAAGGGGACGAAAAATGGTATCATTTTCCTATGAACATCTAGTGCCCATTCGGCATTACGTGCATCAACATCCAGAGTTATCTGGACAAGAATACCAAACTACAGCTTATCTTAAAGCCTATTTGGAAAAGCTAGGTGTACGCATTTTAAACAGTGGATTAAAAACCGGTCTGATTGCTGAAATCGGAAGCGGTCAACCAGTCATTGCCCTTCGCGCAGATATTGATGCCCTTCCAATTCAGGAGAACACGGGTCTCGACTACCAAAGTCAAAACCCTGGTGTCATGCATGCCTGTGGTCATGATTTCCATCAGGTCAGCCTATTAGGGGCTGCAGAAGTCCTAAAAGGTATGGAAGCAGACTTAAAGGGAACGGTTCGGTTGATTTTTCAGCCGGCTGAAGAGACTTCTGAAGGAGCATCTGCGGTATTAGCGACCGGGCTCCTAGAGGATGTACAGGCCATCCTTGGATTTCACAACATGCCGTCATTGCCTGTGGGTCAGTTGGCCTTGCGTCCAGGCGCCATGATGGCGGGAGTTGAAAAGTTCAAGGTGACTGTCACTGGGGTGAGCAGTCATGCGGCTCGACCGGATCTCGGATTGGATACGGTTGTAGCAATCACTAGTATGGTCCAGCAGTTGCAGACCTTGGTCTCCCGTACGGTTTCGCCATTTGAGACAGCTGTCTTATCGGTGACCCATATCGAAGCTGGTTCAACCTGGAATGTTCTTCCCAAGTCTGGTTACTTTGAAGGAACCATTCGAACCTTTAATCCGGATCTCCAGAGACGCCTCAAGGCGGATTTCATTCGCGTGATCGAACAAATCTCCAACAGTACCGGAGTCATGGTCCAATTTGATTGGGGCAAGACACCACCGGTTACCTATAATGATAAGGCCCTGGCTAAAAAAGTCTTTCGCTGGTCCAAGTCTTTTGCAGAAGTTGTCGAGGCCCAGCCATCGACAGCGGGTGAAGATTTTGCCTTCTATCAAGAGAAAATCCCTGGAGTCTTTGCTTTTATCGGATCGAATGGTGCAGCAGATGCACCGGATCTCCACCATGATAGCATGGTCATAGATGATGCTGCTTTTGCAGTATCAGTTCCATATTACGTAGAAAATGCCCTCACTTTGCTGGAAAAATTTTCAACTAAATAAGACGTGATAGATAAAACCTATCACCGCCATAAAGAAAATATAATACCCAAGAGTCAGGAATTTTGATATGATGGAAAAAGCTGTTTTTTTTAAGAGGAATAAACAATTTTAGTGAAAAAGGAGAATAAATGAAATTGAATAAATTCATCAAATATGTTGGTTTAAGCCTTGTGGGCTTAGCAGCAGTTGGGACTTTGGTAGCCTGCTCATCCAAGTCATCAAGTAAATCAAGTGGAAAACGGACCATTGAAGTTGCAACAGTTGGAACAACCAAACCCTTCACCTATGATAAGGACGGGGAATTGACTGGTTATGAAATCGAAGTCATGCGTGAAATCTTCAAAGGTTCAGATAAGTATGAAGTCAACTTTAATAAGACAGAATGGTCTTCTATCTTTGCTGGCTTAGACGGCGATCGTTACCAAATTGGTGTCAGCAACCTTAGCTACGATAAAAAACGTGCGGAGAAATACTTGTACCCAAATCCTTACGCTAAGAACCCAGTGGTCTTAGTAGTCCGTAAAGATTCAGGTATCAAATCACTAGACGATATCGGTGGCAAGTCTACAGAGGTCATCCAAGGAACTTCTACAGCGAAACAGTTGGAAGCCTACAATAAAGAGCATAAGGATAATCCAACTGAGCTCAAATATACAGAGGGTACCATCCAATCCATTCTTGCTAATTTGAGCGATGGCCGTTCAGATTATAAGATTTTTGAACGTTTGACAGTTGAAGCCTTGATCAAGGACCAAGGGTTGGATAATTTGGAAGTGATTGAACTTCCAAGTGATCAACAACCATATGTATACCCAATCCTTGCCAAAGGTGAGAAAGAATTGGAAACCTTCGTCAACAAACGGATCAAAGAGTTGTACGAAGACGGGACACTTGAAAAGTTGTCTAAGAAGTACTTTGGTGGAACCTACCTTCCAGAAGCTTCTGATATTAAATAAGGTTTTTTAAAAACATCATAAGGAGAAAGAACATGAAATTAACAAAACTTTTTGGTGTAGCAGCTCTTGCTACCGTTGCAACCTTTGCTTTGGCAGCATGTGGGTCTTCAAACTCATCAAAATCATCTGATAAAGATGGTGTGACAACTGTTAAAGTTGGGGTGATGAACTTAAGTGATACAGAAGAAGCACGTTGGAAAGAAGTGCAAAAGAACTTAGATGATGCAAAAGCAAACATCAAATTGGAATTCACTCAGTTTACAGACTACTCACAACCAAACCAAGCTGTTCGTGACGGGGATGTGGATATCAACGCTTTCCAACATTACAACTACCTTGAAAACTGGAACAAAGAAAACAGCGCAGATCTAGTTTCTGTAGCAGATACTTATATTGCGCCAATCCGTCTTTACTCTGGTACAAAAGATGGGAAGAACAAATACACAGATGTGAAAGACATTCCTGAAAAAGGAACCATTGCAGTACCAAACGACCCAACAAACGAAAGCCGTGCTTTGTATGTATTGGAATCAGCTGGTTTGATCAAGTTGGATACAAAAGATGGGGAATTGGCTACCATCAGCAACATCAAAGACAATCCAAAGAACTTGACAATTTCTGAGTTGGACGCTTCTCAAACAGCTTCTTCACTTCCATCAGTTGATGCTGCAATCATCAATAACACCTTTGTTCGTGAAGCAGGTATTGATTACAAGAAAGCTCTTTTTGTAGAAAAAGCAAACAGCAACTCTAAACAATGGTACAACTTGATTGCAGCTAAGAAAGATTGGAAATCATCTGATAAAGCAAAAGCAATCGAAGCTATTATTAAAGCCTACCATACTGATAACGTGAAGAAAGTCATTGAAGAATCTTCAGACGGTATGGACCAACCAGTTTGGTAATTGAGAGGATGAATAGAGAGGTGGAGAAGGTTTTCTCTACCTCTTATCGTGTATAGTAGGAGGAAATGATGTCCAATCCAAGAGAGACAGAACAAATACGCAAATTTGAAAATGATGAGGTCGCTCAGCATTATTTTGAAGTCCTAAGGACTCTCATCTCCAAGCGGTCTATCTTTGCCCAGCAGATTGGTTTAAAAGAAGTAGCAACCTACCTGGGAGAAATCTTCACAGCTGCGGGGGCTAAGGTAACTGTGGATGACAGCTACACAGCACCATTTGTTATTGCTAAATTTGTTTCGCCTAATCCGGATGCGAAGACCATCATTTTCTACAACCATTACGATACAGTTCCAGCAGATGGTGACCAACCTTGGACGAGTGATCCCTTTACCCTTTCGGTCCATTACGGGACCATGTATGGTCGAGGGGTAGATGATGACAAGGGGCATATTACAGCACGCTTGACGGCTATTCGAAAATATATCCGTGAAAATGGCGACCTCCCGGTTAACATTACCTTCATTATCGAAGGTGCAGAAGAGTCCGCTTCGACCGATCTAGATAAGTATCTAGCCAAGCACAAAAAACACTTGCGTGGGGCAGATCTTTTAGTCTGGGAACAAGGAACTCGTAATCAACAAGGGGAACTGGAGATCTCCGGTGGAAACAAGGGGATTGTGACCTTTGACATGGTGGTCAAAAGTGCAGATGTGGATATCCATTCTAGCTATGGTGGAGTGGTGGAATCAGCATCTTGGTATCTGCTCAATGCTTTGTCCAGTCTTCGAGATAAAGAAGGTCGCATCCTGGTGGATGGCCTCTATGACTTGATTGAGGAACCTAACGAGCGGGAACTGGCCCTGATTGATCGTTATGCCAATAAAACGGCAGACGATGTGACAGAAATCTATAATCTCCAATTGCCTATCTTGAAAGAGGAACGAAATGAGTTCTTAAAACGTTTTTATTTTGAGCCAGCCATGAACATTGAAGGTTTGGGGACAGGCTATCAGGGACAAGGCGTCAAGACGATTCTCCCTGCAGAAGCTCGAGCCAAGATGGAAGTTCGTTTGGTACCAGGATTGGAACCCAAACAAGTCTTAGAATTGATTCGTGCTCAGTTGAATAAAAATGGCTTTGAGAAGATTGAACTTATTTTCACACTAGGGGAAATGAGCTATCGGAGTGATATGAGTGCGCCGTCCATCCTCAATGTGATTGATCTGGCCAAACGCTTTTATCCAGAAGGGGTCTGTGTCCTTCCGACAACTGCAGGCACTGGTCCCATGCATACGGTCTTTGAGGCCTTGCAAGTTCCAATGGCTGCCTTTGGTATTGGAAATGCCAATAGTCGAGATCATGGTGGGGATGAGAATGTGAAAATTGCAGACTACTATACCCATATTGAATTAATTAAGGAGTTAATCACAAGTTATGAGTAAAGAAATTATCAAACTGGACCATATCGATGTTACCTTTCATCAGAAAAAACGGGAAATTATAGCCGTGAAGGATGTGACCATTCATATCAATGAAGGGGATATTTACGGGATTGTTGGTTATTCTGGAGCAGGGAAATCAACTCTTGTACGGGTCATCAATCTCTTGCAAGTACCGTCAGCAGGTACTATCACTGTAGATGGCGATGTCATCTATCAAGACCAGGTGACCTTGAATGCTGCGGCTTTACGCCAAAAACGCCGAGACATTGGTATGATTTTCCAACATTTCAATCTAATGGCCCAAATGACCGCTGCTGAAAATGTGGCCTTTGCCCTTAAACATTCAGACTTATCTAAAGAGCAAAAGGCTGAAAAAGTAGCCAAGTTGTTGGAACTAGTTGGTCTGTCAGATCGGGCGGACAACTATCCTGCTCAATTGTCAGGTGGACAAAAACAACGGGTGGCGATTGCGCGTGCGCTCGCCAACGATCCAAAGATTTTGATATCTGACGAATCAACATCCGCACTAGATCCAAAAACGACCAAACAAATCCTTGCTCTTCTGCAAGAGCTGAATCAGAAGTTGGGCTTGACAGTGGTCTTGATTACCCATGAAATGCAGATCGTTAAAGACATTGCCAATCGGGTAGCAGTCATGCAAAATGGTGAATTGATTGAAGAAGGCTCTGTTTTAGACATCTTCTCTAATCCTAAGAACGAATTGACACAAGACTTCATCACAACTGCAACAGGAATCGATGAAGCTATGGTGAAAATCAATCAGCAACAAATTGTTAAGAAATTGCCGGCTGATTCTGTTTTGGCCCATTTGAAATATTCTGGTTCGGTGACAGACACAGCGATTATCAACGATATTTATAAACAGTACCAAGTGTCTGCTAATATTCTACACGGAAATATTGAAATTTTGGATCATACCCCTGTTGGTGAGTTGGTTGTTATCCTTACTGGGGAAGTAGCGAATCTAACTGCAGCACAGCGGGATCTAAAAGCAGCAGGTGTTTCTGTGCGTGTCTTAAAAGAAGGGAGTAATTCATGATTGACTTTATTCAAACCTATCTACCAAATGTTTACCGGATGGGCTGGAGTGGCCAAGCTGGATGGGGAACAGCGATTTATCTGACCCTTTACATGACCTTTATCTCTTTTGTGATTGGTGGTTTATTGGGACTCATTGCAGGATTATTATTAGTCTTGACAGCACCTGGTGGGATTATCGAGAATAAATTGGTTTTCCATATCTTGGATAAAATCACGTCCATCTTCCGTGCCATTCCTTTTATCATCTTGCTAGCCTTGATTAATCCCTTTACTCGTATGATTGTCGGAACTGGGATTGGTCCTACGGCGGCCTTAGTTCCCCTATCTTTAGCTGTCTTTCCTTTCTTTGCTCGCCAAGTTCAAGTCGTTTTGTCTGAATTGGACCGTGGGGTGATTGAAGCAGCTCAAGCTAGTGGGGCAACCTTTTGGGATATTGTTGGTGTCTACCTTCGTGAAGGACTTCCTGATTTGATTCGTGTCACAACCGTTACCCTCATTTCCTTGGTTGGTGAAACAGCTATGGCGGGTGCGATTGGAGCAGGTGGTCTCGGAAACGTCGCTATTTCATATGGTTACCAACGCTTTAATAATGACGTTACCTTGCTAGCAACCTTTTTGATTCTGCTTTTGATTTTCTTTATTCAGTTTATCGGTGATTTCTTGACCAAGAAAATTAGTCACCGGTAAGGATGGGATAGATACATGAAAATAATACAGAAACATCAGTTTAAGCAGGTTGCGGCCTTTGCAGGCTTGTATTTTCTTGCCATTGGCTTAGGTGTCCTACTTGGAAGTCTGGTTGATCATCAAGGCAACATGTTCTATGCTCCAGCCTTCTCTGCCCTGGTTGGTGGAGGAATCTATCAGGTCTATGTTGAGAAAATTCAACGAACAGGAGCCATTCTAGTCGTTGCTCTTGTGATTGGTGCTTTTTTCCTTTTCACTCGTCATGGAGCTGGAGCTTTTCTGCCTGCTCTTGTTGGAGGGCTTTTGGCAGAATTGGTCGCAGGCCGTGGCCACTACCAGTCGAAGTTAGGCAATGCGGTGTCTTTCCTCCTCTTTTCTTTTACGACGACAGGGCCTATCCTTATGATGTGGTTCCAACCAGCTAGTTATCGTGCTTCTTTACTAGCCCGTGGGAAATCGGTGGATTATATCGAACGCGTTATGGTACCGTCGAATATGGGAACGGTGAGCTGGTTTTTACTGACCCTTCTTCTTGGAGCTCTGCTAGGTTATCTTCTTGGATACTTGGTCTGTCAAAAACTAAATAGAAAATAACATGATGGAGAAGAAACATGCACAATAATTTACTAGTCCTTCAGTCAGACTTTGGTCTGGTGGATGGGGCTGTCTCTGCTATGATTGGAGTAGCTTTAGAGGAATCACCAACCCTCAAGATTCACCACTTGACTCATGACATTACACCTTATAATATCTTTGAAGGAAGTTACCGCCTCTTTCAGACGGTGGATTACTGGCCAGAAGGGACAACCTTTGTATCGGTCGTCGATCCGGGTGTCGGCTCCAAACGTAAAAGTGTTGTAGCCAAAACGGCCAAGAATCAATACATTGTTACACCGGATAATGGGACCCTCTCTTTCATCAAGAAACATGTAGGAATCGTTGCCATTCGTGAGATTTCAGAGGTGAAGAACCGCCGGGCCAATACAGAGTTTTCTTATACCTTCCACGGGCGTGATGTCTATGCCTATACAGGAGCTAAGTTAGCCAGTGGCCATATCAGCTTTGAGGAAGTGGGGCCAGAACTCAGTGTTGAACACATTGTAGAAATTCCAGTGGTGGAAACTGTTATGGAGGACAATCTTGTCAAAGGAGCCGTTGACATCTTGGATGTGCGCTTTGGTTCTCTGTGGACCTCGATTACTCGGGAAGAGTTTAATCATTTGGAACCCGAATTTGGGGAACGCTTTGAAGTAACCATCTATAACAATGACATGCTGGTTTACCAAAACCAAGTAACCTACGGCAAGTCTTTCGCCGATGTGCGGATTGGACAGCCAATCCTCTATATCAATTCCCTCTACCGTGTTGGTCTTGCTATCAATCAAGGATCCTTTGCCAAGGCCTATAACGTAGGAGTTGGGGCTTCTTGGCATATCGAAATTAGAAAAATGGAAAATTAATAGGAGATAAAATATGAAACAAAAACAAGCTTTTTCAATTAAGGATGTTGTAGCTATCGGGGTTGGAGCAGCCCTCTTTGTGGTCATTGCGATGATTCCAATTCCGGCGCCAGCTCCAAATACCAACATTCAGTTGCAATTTGCTCTTCAAGCCCTCTTTAGTGTGATCTTTGGTCCGATTGTTGGTTTCTTGATGGGCTTAATCGGTCATGCTATTAAGGACGCTATGTCAGGTGGTCTTTGGTGGACTTGGATCATTTCTAGTGGCTTGTTTGGTCTCTTTGTTGGTATCTTCCGCAAACAAATCGGTGACCTCAAAGGAGAAGTGACCAAGAAAGAATTGCTCGTCTTTAACGTTGTGCAAGTCATTGCCAACTTGCTTATTTGGGGATTGATTGCTCCGGTTGGGGATGTCTTGATCTACCACGATAATCCAAATAAAGTCTTCCTACAAGGTGTTGTTGCGGGTTCTGTCAATGCTTTAGTGGTAGCTATTGCAGGTTCACTCCTCTTGATTGCCTATGCTCGTACCCAAACAAAAGACGGAAGTTTGTCTAAAGATTAATCATAAATAAGAAGAGAAAGTCTGGGAAACCAGGCTTTTTTTGTTTATCGAAAATATTTTTTACAAAATGCAAGATATATGTTGCAAAATAGAAAATATAGTGTATAATAGAGCTATAAAAACAAGAAAGGAAAAGCCTGTGGCGAAAAATCTCAAATTAAAAATGGCCCGGGTCGAGCATGATATGACCCAGGGGGATCTTGCAGATGCCATCGGGGTGACACGCCAGACCATTGGCCTGATCGAGGCAGGGAAGTACAATCCGACCCTCAGCCTCTGCCTGGCCATTTGTAAGACCTTGGATAAGACGCTGGATCAACTGTTCTGGGAGTAACAGTTTTAACAATAGAAAGAGGAAATAAATGAAACAAAAGAAAGAACCAATTGTAAAAGATGAGCGGACCATGCTGCTTGATGGAAAAATTGCAGGTGAACTTGTTCTAGGAATGACCTGCTTTATTGCAGTCTCTACCTTTGTGAAAGCTAGTATCCTGGACTTGGACCTAATAGCCTATATTCCAGAGCTCATTCTCTTGATTGTTATGGGAGCTTATGCCTTTGTGAGAAGGATCAGTTCAGGGATTGATGTTCGAGATATGTTAGAAAAAAATAGCTGGTTCAGCCGCCTTGGGTCAGGCATCTTATTTGCCTTATTTGTGATTGCAACAGATGTGATTGGGAAGCGAGAAACGATGAGCTTTATGTTCGCTCCCAAGTATCTGCTCAAGATTGTTCTTGCCATTTTCGTCTTTGCCCTTCTAACTTATCTGTTAGAAAAACCACTAGCCCTTATCAATCGGAAAAAACAGAAGAAGATTGAGGCAGAGTTGGAGGACTAAGGGGGGAGCTCATAAAGTTATTTAAGAATTTGAATAAAAGTCTGGAACCCCAGGCTTTTATTTTTCAGTCAAATTAATTGCATCCCGTATGGAGGCAGAGTATACTAGAATGGTTGAATGAAAAATTCTGATAATTTAATCTTAGAAAAGAGAATCTTATGGCAAAACCTATTCGTGTTTTACTTTACTATAAATATGTTCCCATCGATAATGCAGAACAATTTGCAGCTGATCACTTGGCTTTCTGTAAATCAATCGGGCTCAAGGGCCGTATTCTAGTGGCTGACGAAGGAATCAACGGAACCGTTTCTGGAGACTACGAAACAACGCAAAAATACATGGACTACGTTCACAGCCTTCCAGGCATGGAAGACCTCTGGTTCAAGATGGATGAGGAAGAAGAGCAAGCCTTCAAGAAGATGTTTGTTCGCTATAAAAAGGAAATTGTCCATCTTGGTTTAGAGGATGACGATTTTGATAACGACATCAACCCACTTGAAACAACGGGTGCTTACTTGTCTCCAAAAGAGTTCAAAGAAGCCCTTCTTGATGAAGATACAGTGGTCCTTGACACACGTAACGACTACGAGTACGACCTTGGACATTTCCGCGGTGCCATACGCCCAGACATCCGCAACTTCCGTGAGTTGCCACAATGGGTCCGTGATAACAAAGAGAAATTTATGGACAAGCGTGTCGTAGTTTACTGTACAGGTGGAGTCCGTTGTGAGAAATTCTCAGGCTGGATGGTGCGTGAAGGCTACAAAGATGTTGGCCAATTGCATGGCGGAATTGCAACCTACGGAAAAGACCCAGAAGTTCAAGGAGAACTATGGGATGGTAAAATGTACGTCTTTGACGAGCGGATTGCTGTCGATGTTAACCATGTTGATCCAAGTGTTGTCGGAAAAGACTGGTTTGATGGAACACCATGTGAATGCTATGTCAACTGTGGAAATCCTTTCTGTAACCGTCGCATCTTAACTTCAGAAGAAAACGAAGACAAGTACCTCCGTGGCTGCTCACATGAGTGTCGTGTTCACCCACGTAATCGCTATGTAGAAGAACACAACTTGTCACAAGCAGAGGTTGCTGAGCGTTTGGCTGTTATCGGTGAGACGCTTGATGGAACTCTTGCATAAGTTAAAAACAGCCTTTTGGCTGTTTTTTTATGGAAAGTCATGAAAATTTGTGCTATAATTTGGTAAGCGATTACAAAAAAGGAGAAAACAAATGTCCGTTGTGTTTTCAATTCGAAATAAAAAGAGTATGTTTGGCTATCAAAAGGTGATGCCAGCTAAAGATGTATTAAATTTGGTGGAGGGAGTTCTTACTTACAGTTTTGAGGAAGCTATGCTTGGTCGCTCTCTCAAAGATTTTCCGGCTATGATGTGTATCCGTTATGGCAAGAGCTGCTTGCCCATCATCCTTCGTTATCTGGATCAAGAACATGCTTACCAATTCATCCTTGCAGATTTTGCCACCCTTGAAGATTGGCGACTCATCTTGGAATGGCTCAGTGCCCTAGCTCGCCAGTTAGGAAATGAGATTCACGATAATTTGGGGACCAGCTATGACGCAGACTCTATTTTCTCTTTTGACTATGAGAACTATTTGCTGAAGAATCTACAGAATCTAGAACAAGATCCAGACCTTCATCAATACCAGCTTCAGGGCTTCGCTCATCCTGTAATTTTAGATCGTGAGCTCCTTCGTAAAATTCTAGACTCCGCTCAACCTTTAGAGGAGTTCAGTCAAGTGGTTAAAAAGGTTCAATATAGCTCCGCCTTCTTTAGTCAAGTTCGTTTCTACAGACAGAACGAAACGGGAGGTATTATTGGCAGTTACAGTCTAACAGAAGATACGGATACTGTCTTGCCACTAGTGCCTTTTGTACCTGCTGAGTTTGTAGAGAAGGTCAATATGGATGAAATCATCGACTGGAAAGTGAATTTAGTGGAGATTACTGGAAATCCCGATATGCCAGAGAGTTATAAGCCAGTGGCAGCTGTGAATTTAGAAGCCTTACTGAGTGCTTTGGACTCAAGTGAATTTGAATTGTTGGATGCCAATCAAATTGAAATCAAAAAATTGTCTAAGGAACGCTTGTTGCAATTAGCCCAACTCTAATAAAAAAAGTTCTCAATTCTGAGAACTTTTTCTTTTAGTTTGATTCATGTGGTAAGATCAAGTTGAGGATGATTCCTGTCATAGCTGAGAGAGCTGTTCCTGCGAGGGTCACTGGACCAAGTTTCAGAGTAGCCCCACCAAGTCCAAGAACCAACATAGCACTTGCAATAATCAAGTTACGCATCAAGCTGAAGTCAACGCGTTCTTTGATCAAGACTTTCAAACCATTACTTGCAATCACTCCGTAGAGAAGGATAGACATGCCACCGAGAACAGAGTTTGGAATGGTAGAAATGAGAGCAGTAAATTTACCAAGGAAGCTCAAGGAAATAGCGATCAAGGCTGCATTTCGGATAACGGAAACAGAAGCGATGCGAGTCATCCCAATAACGCCTGTATTTTCACCGTAAGTGGTATTGGCTGGACCACCAAGGAAGGCAGATACAGATGTTGCAATCCCGTCACCAAGAAGGGTACGATGAAGTCCCGGTTGTTTTAAGAATTGACGGCCACAGATTTGGCTAAGTACCGTATGGTCACCGATGTGTTCTGAAATCGTTACGATAGCGATTGGCAAGATGGCAATGGTTTCAGGCCCAAAATACAAGTTGTATTGTTTGAAGGCCCCACCCGTATTGAAAGGAAGATAAAAACCAGGAATCTCAAACCAGTTCGCCTTGAGGACCGGATCAAAGTTCACCAAGCCCAAGCAAACTGCGAAGACATAACCACCGATAATGGCAAAGAGGAAAGGAATGATTTTGAAGAAACCTTTTCCTTTGGTGTTGATGAAGGCAGCGATCAGGAAGGTCACGACAGCGACAAGTGCATTTTTCCAATCTCCCCCTTCGACAAAACCAGCGTTCTTAACGGCTGATCCTGCAAGCCCTAGACCAATGACGATGATCATAGGTCCAATAACAACGGCAGGAAGCAATTTGTCAATCCAGCGAGTGCCTGCTACTTTAACCCCTGCAGCGACTAGCACGTAAATCAGACCAGTCAGGATAACCCCTGTTTGGGCTGCATCGACTTTTCCGCCCATTTCCTTCATCGCCAAAGCCATGGCTGTGATGAAGGCGAAGGAAGAGCCGAGGTAGACAGGGACTTTAAAGCCGGTACAAGTCATATAGATCAGTGTCCCAACACCTGATGCGAATAGGGCAACAGATACGGGCATGCCCAAGATGAGTGGTACCAAAATGGTTGCCCCAAACATGGCGAAAACGTGTTGGAAACTTAATAAGATTCCTTTAAGGGGTGCCGGACTTTGGTCGACATCCAGGAGCAAATCAACAGTTGATTCTTCTTTCATAATAACCTCACTTTTGGGCACCAAAAAAGAGCCCATGATTTTTTTGCATAGCAAGGGCCCTCAGATTATTCATATTCTGTGTCTTTGTCACCTCACGGGATGACATTAAAAACCTTTGCTTCTAAGAAGTATAGCAGAAAAAATTCGTTTTGTAAACGAATTTTTCCCGAGCCTGAAAACAAGAAAGCGAGGTCATTTTGTAAATATTTTTTTCCCGAGCTCGAAAACGGGAAAGCGAGGTTCGTTTTGTAAACGAATTTTTCACGAGTCTAGAAATAAAAAAGCGAGGTAGGAGTTATCTATTTTCATCAGGAAAGAGGTCAAAGATAGACGCAGTGCCTGAGGGATCCCTCTTTATTATCTTTTGGAGGACAGCTGTTTTGTTTCCCATCACAAAAGGCGAACAAGTGGGGTTGCTTGCCCCTTTGTTAGAAGGAAAGAGGCCGGTTTTATGGTATAATAGGGGCCTAGAAGTAGAATGAAAGAGGTGCACGAAATGCTGTTAGAAGAATTTGATGCCAATCGACAGGCGATTATCAATCCACAAGACTTACACGAACCAATTGAAGGATTTCCCAAAGTAGTCATCTCTTGCTTTTCAAGAGTAACTTTTGCGCGTCTCCTTGAAAATTATGAACATGAGGTCATTACAAGAACTTCCATGGCCAACTTTGAAGTCTTAGTCTATGGGATCACGATTGAAGACCAAGAGATTGCTGTCTTTAATGCACCAGTTGGGGCTGCTTCCTGTGTGGGGATTATAGAGGATTTGATTCAATTTGGGATGGAAAAACTAGTGCTCTTTGGGACCTGTGGGGTTTTGGACCAAGATATTGAGGCGACCTCCATCATCATTCCAACAGCAGCTCTTAGAGACGAAGGAACCAGCTATCACTATCTTCCGGCTAGTGATGAAGTGGAAGTAAATAAGGAAAGCCTTCCTCTCTTCCAAGCTTTTCTGGACAGTCACAAGGTTTCTTATCAGTCAGGAAAAGTGTGGACAACCGATGCTCCCTATCGGGAAACCATCGACAAGATGAAGCGTCGAAAGGAAGCAGGAGCCATCTGCGTAGATATGGAGTGCTCTGCCGTGGCGGCATTAGCAGCTTTTAGGGGCTTTGAACTCTGCCATTTCTTCTACGCAGCGGACCACCTCTCTGAAGAAAAATGGGATATCCGAACCTTATCTAGTCATGAGGACTTAGATGGTAAGGACCGAATCGCGGAGTTGGCAATGCAATTTGCGCTCTTATGGGAAAAGGCAAACTAAATGAAAGAAGCAATCATCGAATTGAAGGATTTTTCCTTCCAGTATAAGGCTCAGTCTGAGCCGACCTTAAAGGGGATTAACCTGACCATCTACGAGGGGGAAAAGGTCCTGATTGTGGGACCATCTGGCTCTGGTAAGTCAACCATTGGTCAGTGTCTAAACGGGATTATTCCCAATATCTATAAGGGAACCAGTAGTGGGCAATTTCTCATTCAGGGGACAGAAGCCTTTGATCATAGTATTTATGAAAAATCTCACTTGGTTAGTACGGTTTTACAGGATACGGATGGCCAGTTTATCGGTCTTAGTGTAGCAGAAGACTTGGCTTTTGCTCTTGAAAACGATATGTTGGAGCTAGAAAGTATGAAATCTCGGGTTCACACCTGGGCGGAGCGCTTAGATTTGAGCAAGCTCTTGGACCATCGGCCTCAAGATTTATCCGGTGGGCAAAAACAGCGGGTGAGCTTAGCTGGCGTCCTGATCGACGAAAGTCCGATCCTGCTCTTTGATGAGCCACTGGCTAATCTAGATCCAAAGTCGGGTCAGGATATCATTGATCTAATCGATCAAATTCATAAAGAGCAAGGGACAACAACCATTATCATCGAACACCGTTTGGAGGATGTGCTCTATCGTCCCATTGATCGGGTCATTTTGATCAATCAAGGGCAAGTCCTCTTTAATGGGGAGCCAGATGAGTTGTTGAGAACGACACTGCTGGCTGAAAATGGGATTCGGGAGCCCCTCTATTTAACAACTCTTCGCCAGTTAGGCCAGGATATCAGCAAGCTACCGAATTTGGATAACGTAGAAAAAATACCACTTGAAGATTTATCAGTGGAAATTCCAACTCCACATTTTGAAAAAGGTGCAGAGACAGAAGCAATTTTAGAGCTTGGTCATTTGGAATTTGCCTATCGAGAAGGCCAGCCCATTCTAAAAGACCTTTCTCTAACCATTCCAAAAGGCCAACGGCTAGCGATTGTTGGTAAAAATGGGGCTGGAAAATCTACCCTTGCTAAGGCGATTTGTGGCTTCATTCAGACGGAAGGAACCTATTTCTCAAAGGGAGATGATATCAAGGGTGATAGTGTCAAGGAGCGAGCAGAGAGAGTAGGTTATGTCCTGCAAAATCCTAACCAGATGATTTCATCGACCATGGTGTTTGATGAGGTAGCTCTCGGTCTTCGCTTGAGAAATGTCCCAGAGGACCAGATTGAAAGTCGTGTCCATCAAGCCTTGAAAACCTGTGGTCTCTATGAGTTTCGTAAGTGGCCGATTTCTGCTCTATCCTATGGTCAGAAAAAGCGGGTGACTATCGCTTCGATTTTAGTATTGGGGCCTGAGATTTTGGTACTGGATGAGCCGACGGCTGGTCAGGACCAACGAAACTATACGGAAATTATGGATTTCCTTGATGAACTTCATCAAAAAGGGCATACCATTGTCATGATTACCCATGATATGCAGCTGATGCTGGATTATTCTGACCGGGCAGTCGTGGTCATGGATGGGCAGGTTTTGGCTGATTTGACACCGGCAGAGCTCTTGACCCAACCAGAAATTTTGAAACGGGCTAATTTGAAAGAAACGTCTATTTTCGCCTTGGCAAATCGACTTGGTGTCGATCCTCTTGCCTTGACCCAGTTTTATATGAATCAGAAGGGGGAAGGTCATGAATAATCGCTTAGTCGGCTACCATGCCGGAACCAGCTTTCTGCATCGCCTTTCAGGCGCCAGCAAGCTTCTTTTCTTACTCTTGGTATCATTAGCTGCCATGTTGAGTTACGATACTCGCTTGTTGTTGGTCATTGGTCTAGGTGCCCTCGCCTTATTTGCAACCTCAGGCATTCGTTT